>PMUM01000314.1 GCA_003166855.1 Acidobacteriaceae bacterium
TTGTAAGTTTTCGCAGCTCAATCGCCCACCCCGCCTATACCCCTGTCTACGCTTCACTGGGTCCCTCGCGGTAGCAGCGCAAGACTCGGGGCCAAGTTGGATCGCTAATCCTTACTCGTAAGAATTTTGCATTCTCTGCTTCATGCCGGTTTATCCCGGCGCACAAATATCGCCATATCATCCATTGACCAGTTGGGAGCGTGTTGCCGACACCGCGCTTACCGATGCTTGCGGAAAATTTCGAAGATCAGATTGAAGAATTGCACGAGCGTGATCCCGATCGTTACATACACCGCAATCTCCAGCCGTCGGCCCGCCTCTTGCGTCCCACGCAGCAGGTCGGCGACGTCTTTCGTGGACTCGTGCAGAGTATCCGCCAATTGCTCAAAGTGCTGCAGCGAGGCCCTCATTTTGTCCGAGGTCCTAGACATGGCCAGCGCCGCTTCACCGAACTGCTGTCCATTCCGCAGATCAAGCTCAGCCCGGCACGCCGTCCACCACGGACTCCCCGGAGGACTGTCATACATCCGCTGCCGGATCTCCACATAAGACCGGTTGCGCAACAGCTCGACGAGCGCCGCCACTTTCTCCGAAGCCGGGGCCGGCTCACTGGCCTGTGTTTCCGGCCCTTTCGCGTCACTGGCGATAACCCGCATACCAAGCAGCCTATCAGCCAACTCTTGCCGAGCGCAGGTGCCCGAAGTGCATATCCACCTTGCCATTTCTGCGCAATCTGGCCATGGTAACGACCTTACCCATGCCCTTTCAGCCATACTGCACTTCGGCCTTTCGTGTGGAAACGAGCCGCTACGCCGCTCGGAGGGTCGGGCATCACGGGCAGAAGACCGATTCGTGTGGCTGTTGCAAGATCGCAATTTCGCTTATTGACCCGGGGGGCTCATTCTCAATGCGTGAAATCGCCTGATTTCGACAGCTACCGATAAGGTCAACGACTGCTTTCAGCGAAAATGCTAGAATTTTCGAGCTAGGAGCATCGCCTTGTGAAAGATTTTCGCAGGAGATTACGGGGGAGAAGCTACGACCTATTCCTCGTGTCCAAGTCGCCTGTCACAGGATTGCAGTTCCTTGGCCTGCTAATCATAGGCGGAAGCCTGATTGCCGTTTCTCTCATAACTCTTGCAGTGATGCTGAGGGACGTTCGCCCATCGCAACTACTGGACCTGCCCGGAAGCCTCATCGTTATAGTTCCTGTGGTCATCTTTCTAGCGATTGCCTACCTTGGAGTGATGCATATAAGGCGTGCAATATCGGGCAGGCGACGGCTTCGCCCCTGAGGCTGATGGTTGTCGTAAAAATCTCGATTACGCTCATTGGCGTTCGAAGTACCCTCGCCTGGTAGCACGAGCTTTAGGCCTTCGAGAGTTCTTCAGGTTTGGGCAGAGGCTTCCTGGGCGCGAGGTACGTGTGCGTGATCCGGTCGTGCCAGCAGAGGGCGTCCTCATCGAGAAACACCCAGGCATATCCCATGCCGGCGGAAACCGCGGACAGACAGGCGGCCAGCACACGCCAGCGGCGCAGTGAGCGACTGGTGGAAGTGCCGTCGAAGCGCGCCAGTTCGAGTCCGGCCACCCGCAATCCCGGGGTGCTGGCCGCGTATACGATCATCAGGTACTGATACGCCGCCCAGAAAAGGCAGGAGATTCCCGCGGCGATCCCCAAAATCTGCAGCAGCGGCGGACGCACCGCAGCCACCTTCCAGAAAATGTAACCAAAGAGAGCCGAGCCAGCGGCGATGATCAGTCCGTCGACCAGGGCCGCCACAACTCGCAATCCGAGTGGCGCGCTTTGCAGAGGAATGTCGATGCCGGGGCGCTTTTCGGCCTCCGGGTGTTCGGCGGCTTCGATGGTGATTCCACCGAGCGCGGGAGGCGGAGGCGCGACCTCTGGCACTTCCAGGATTCGCGGGCGCTCGCTGACCGGCTCCGCCAGTTGATCGGGCGGAGGCGGTGGCGGTCCCCACGCGAACCTTGGGAACTCAATGATCTTCGCGCTGGCATGTGCAACGGGCTGACGCGCGGGCGGAGCAGCGAACTCTGCGGCGGGCGCCGACTGAGGGGTCACCTCCGGCTCCGCGGCCACGGACGGTGTGCGCCTCATGCCGTCGAGCGCGAGAGCGTTGCTTGAGATGGGCTCGAACTCCGCCAGCGACGATCCGCTGGCAGTATTTGCGCTCGCGGAGCCGTCCGGGGCATCAAACTTCAGGCTGAGCGACGGGTAACGGGGCGGACGCACTTTGCGCCGCGCGCGATAACGGCTGAGCCGGTCCGAGAGTTCGTCGCGCCAGGCGGGCGCGTCCGCAGCCTGAGGCACTGCTTCGACCGGCAAATCTGAGACCTCAACGTCGGCGTTCCCCTGCAAGGCAGCGGGAAGGGGCTCCAATGGGCAACGGCAAACTTCTCCACACAGCGGACAATTCATGAAAGCCAGTCTTTTGAAATCGTACCAGTTCGAGCCAAACATACAACCGGAAGGGATGCGACGGGAATCCTAGCCTTTTTCGCCACTTTGCCTCGCGACCAGCGCCGTGCTAAGTTCACGATGCCGCGGCAAAACAGCCGAAAGGGAAGGTTCGTCTTCAAGGGACGATCTTCTTCCGTTGATTTTCTTCCGATGACTCTTCGTACTAGATTCCTTATCACGGCGCTGTTCCTTTGTCATCAGGTTCTCGCCGCTGCGCTAGTAACCAGACAGTTGCTTTCAGAAAATTCCGAGCAAGCCGCGGATTCCTCCTCGCCCAAAGCCGAACAAAAAGCAGAAACCCAAACAGCCGCTTCGAGCACGCCCTGCGCTCGACAGGCCGCTAACCAGGATTCCGATTCGGCCACCATCTGCGCCGACCAGCAGGAAAAAGACGGCGACGTCTACAAACTGCACGGCAACGCCGAAATTCACTATCGCAACTATGTCCTGAAGGCCGATGAGGTCACCTACGACTCCAACAGCGGCGAGGCTACAGCTTCGGGACACTTCCGGCTCGACGGCGGTCCGAACGACGACCACCTCAAAGCGAGTCATGGAACCTACAATCTGACCGCAGAGACCGGACGCTTCTACGACGTTACGGCGACCACCGGACTCCGCTTTCACGGCTCGCGCGCGGTGTTAACGTCGACCGCCCCGTTTGCCTTCACCGGAAAACGTGTGGAGAAAGATAGTCCCGAGCACTACCTCGTCTTTGACGGCACCATTACCACCTGCGAACTTCCGCATCCCAAGTGGCAGTTCAACGCCCGCAAAATAGTGGTGGATGTGGGCGGGAATGCCCAGATTTATCACAGCACCTTCTGGCTCCACGGATTCCCGGTGCTGTACTTTCCTTACGCGACGCATCCGGTCGCAAAAGAAGCGCGCCAGACCGGTTTCCTGATCCCGAGCATCGGCCGGTCCTCGACCAACGGCAACGAGGTGGGCGAGTCCTTTTATTGGGCCATCAATCGCAGCATGGACGCCACCGTGGGCGCAGAGTACATGTCGAAACGAGGGTGGTCCCAACGGGGAGAATTTCGGGTGCGCCCCAGCGACACTTCCTACGTGGACCTGAATTTCATCGGCGTCATCGACCGCGGCATCGGATATCCTCCACTGAAAGAAGGAGGACAGGAGGCTCGACTGGTGGCTGAAGGCAACTTCTACGGCTTCCGCGCTGTCTCCAATATCGACTACTTGAGTTCGTTTCTGTTCCGGCTGGCTTTCAACGAGGTCTTCACCCAGGCCATCAACTCGGAAGTAAAGTCGCAGCTTTTTGTGTCGAAAGCCGTCAACGGCGTTTCGTTCGGCGGCATGGTGGAGCGTTACCAGAACTTTTTTCAAACCACCGACCCCAACGGCGCTTTGTCGAATCCACCGACGTTCGATTCCATTCGGATCCTGCACACTCCCAGCGCCGACGCATCCAGCGTAGACCGGCGGCTCACCCACACGCCATTCCTCTGGTCATTCGACGCCTCGCTGGCGGGCCTTTCCCGCAGCGAGCCCGGCTTTCATACCGAGGCATTGCTGGGGCGCTTTGATTTCAGTCCCGAGATTTCCCTGCCCTTGCAGTACCGCGGCTGGTCTCTACGCCCCGCGTTAGCTCTGCATGAAACGTACTACAGTGAGCGGTTTGTGAACGGAGTCGCCGTCAATGATCCTACGAACCGGCAGGCCCTGGATACCTCGGTGGAAGTGCGGCCTCCCGTTCTCGAGAAGATCTTCGCCAAGGAATTTCTGGGAAGGAAGTGGAAGCACGTCATCGAACCGCGCACCGTCTACCGTTATGTGACCGGGGTAAACAACTTCGCGAATGTGCTGCATTTCGACGAGCGCGACATCCTGAGCAACACGAATGAGGTTGAGTACGGATTCGTGACCCGCCTCTACGCGAAAAAGTCGTCGACCGCAATTCAGGAGTGCGATACCCCAATGACGGGCCTCGCGGTCGGCGCCGCGGCGCCGGAACAGACGGTTCCATGGCAGCGCATCAATGCTCTGGAAAATCAGCCGTGCACTCCCGGTCCGCAAGCGCGCGAAGTCGCCACCTGGGAGGTCTGGCAAAAGTATTTCCTCGATCCCACCTTCGGTGGAGCGCTGGTGACCGGACAGCGCAACGTCTTCACTACGACGGAGGAACTGACGGGCATCGCATTCGCCACCGAACCCCGGCATCTTTCTCCCCTGGTGTCGCGCCTGCGGGCGGCCACCAGCAGCCACACCGATACGGAGTGGGACCTCGACTACGACTTTCAGTTGGGCCGCATTAACGCCAGCACGCTGCTCTTGAACTATAATCTCGGCGCTTTCACGGTAGGCGGCGGCGACGCGTTCCTGCAGATTCCCCAGACCACGACAACTTCGGCTCCTCCCGAAGGGACGTGCTCGAGTTCGAACGGCACGGCGCAACCCACCTGCAAGTTCCAGCAGTTCCGTGTGGCCCTGGGCTATGGAGGGCTGGCGCGCCGGGGATTGAGCGCGGCCGCCAGCTTTGGCTTCGACGCGGAAGCGCGGCAACTGCAGTTTGCCACCGCGCAAACCACCTACAACTGGGATTGCTGCGGTGTGACCATCGAATACCGCCGCTATGCCATTGCGAACGTGCGCAATGAGAATCTGTTTCGCTTCACCTTCAGCCTGGCAAACATCGGCTCGTTCGGAAACCTCCGGCGCCAGGAGCGGTTGTACTAGCCCAGGTACGGGCACATTAAGAACGACGGTTTTGCGGAGGCGGATTGGGGTTTGGGTGGGTTGGATTTTGGGTGGGTTGGGGTTTGGGTGGGTTGGATTTTCGGTGGGTTGATTTTGGGTGGCGCAGCGCTTTAAGCGCTGCGATAAAACTCTGCATCTGGTTGAGGCTTTAGCCTCTGAGATACTTCGGGCTAAAGCTGGAGTGATGCTACGGCCCTCGCCCGCAGCCCTGCGAGTTCTGCGCCACCCAAACCACCGACATGCTTGAGGCTGATACCATAGAATCGATGCAGGTCCCGGAAACAGACATCGGTGCAAAGATTTCTCAGCTGCAGGCCGACCTGCGGCAACTCGGCCGGCTACTCGTCGCCTATTCTGGCGGCGTCGATTCCGCGTATCTGGCCTGGGCCGCGCACCGCGCTCTTGGAAGTGACATGCTGGCGGTAATCGCCGACTCTCCCAGCCTGGCTCGGACTCACCTGACCGACGCCGTCGCCTTCGCGAACGAGCAGGGGATTCCGATCGAAGTGATCTCCACCTCCGAACTCGACCGCCCGGAGTATGCACGCAATGACGGGCAGCGTTGCTTTCAGTGCAAAGACGAACTTTTCGATGTCATGGAAAAGCTGCGCGCCGCGCGCGGATTCGACGCGATTGCCTACGGCGTGAACCGGGACGATCAGGGCGACTTCCGCCCGGGGCAGCAGGCCGCCCGGCAGCATCACGTCGCCGCTCCGCTGCTGAAAGCCGGGCTGACCAAGCAGGAGATTCGCGACCTGGCGCGCCAAGCGGGCCTGCGCATCTGGGACAAACCGGCATCGGCTTGCCTCTCGTCGCGCATCGAGTACGGGCGTCCGGTGACGCGCGAAGCGCTCGAGGTTGTCGAACGGGGCGAGGACGCGATTCGAGCCCTCGGCTTCCGGCAGTTTCGCGTGCGCCATCACGGCGACATTGTCCGCATTGAGATCGCCCGGGAGGAACTGGAGCGCGCCTTGAATCCGGCCATCGCCACGCAGTTCACAGTGATCTTCAAAGCTCTCGGCTTCAAGTTCGTGACTCTCGATCTGGAAGGATTCCGCTCCGGATCGATGAACTCCCTGCTGCCCGCGGAACAACTCCGCCGCACGGGCTAGAACGCGCAGCCGACCCGCTCCTTCCGCGGGTGGCTCGCATATGCTGTGAGATAATCGATACGATCAAACGTGATGCTGAGGCGGTTTCTGGTGATCCTAATTCGACGTTCGCTGCTCATCCTGCTTCTGGTTTGTCTGGGTTGTGTTGCTCAGTCCGCACCTCCCGATGTGGCTCGCAAAATCGAGCACCAGGTGCGCGCTTTCTATACTATTCCCCCCGAGGTGAAAGTAACGGTCGGGGCGATCACTCCCAGCACCGACTGGCCGGGTTATGACGCAGTGTCTGTGAACATTGACGGCGGCGACGGCAAACAGAAGGATTACAAGTTCCTGTTGTCGAAGGACCGGGCGACCATGCTGCGCGTGACCAAGTTCGACTTAACCAAGGATCCGTTCGCCGAATTGATGAGCAAGATCGACGTCAAGGACCGGCCGACGCGCGGAGCCAAGTCGGCCAAGGTCGTGGCGATCAATTTCGACGACTTCGAATGCCCTTTCTGCTCGCGGATGCACCAGACCCTGTTCCCCGAGATCTTCAAGGAGTATGGCGACCGGGTCACCTTCATCTATAAAGACGATCCGTTGACTGAGATTCATCCCTGGGCGCTTCATGCTGCCGTGGACGCGAACTGCCTGGCCGCGCAGAGCGGCGATGCCTATTGGGACTTTGCCGATTACATCCACGCCAACAAGCGCGAGGTGGATACGGAAAAGACACCCGCAGCGCGTTTCGAAGCCATCGACAAGATGACCACGCTGCAAGGTCAGAAACACAATGTCGACGCGACAAAGTTGCAAGCCTGCGTGAAAGCGCAGAACGAAGATGCGGTGCGAGCGTCCATGAAAGAAGCCGACGGACTGGGCGTGAACGGAACGCCGGCGCTGTTCATCAACGGCCGGAAGATTGACGGCGCGGTTCCCATCGGTGACGTTCGCGCTGCGCTGGACGCCGCTTTGCGAGACGCCGGGGAACCTGTGCCGCCGCATGCGCCATCAGCCCCAGCACCCGCATCCAGGTAATTGTCCTCGTTTGTGGTGGCAGTCAGGAACGGAGAAACTCTTGAGAACAAACTCATTCTTTGCCCAGTTGGCCGCAACGCTCTCTGCCGCCATACTGCTGGCAGCCCTGGCCGCATGCAATTCTCAACCCGGCGGCGACGTGATGGCGACCGTAGATGGCCGCAAGATTTTCCGCACGGATGTCGACAAGTATTACGACAACAACGTCGCGTCCGCGCAGCAGGCCCCATCGGGCGAACAGGCTACCGCATTGCGCCTGAACATTCTGCACCAGATGATCGACGACGAGATCCTGATGCGACGCGCCGAAAAACTCGGCCTGCTGGCGACCGAAGAAGAGGTGGACCGCAAGTACAACGAATACAAGTCTCCCTTTACGCAGGAAGAATTCGACAAGCGTTTGAAAGACAAGAAGATCACGCTGGCCGATTTCAAGCGCGACATCCGGCGTTCGATTACGGTCGACAAGGTGATGAACAAGGAAGTGTCCTCCAAAATCAGCGTCAGCGAGCAGGACATTTCCGACTACTACAACACGCATAAAGCCGACTTCAACCTGATCGAACCGACGTATCACTTGGCTCAGATCATGGTGACGCCCGCGCCCAACCCGCAGGCCCACAACCAGAACGACAAAGCACAAAATGAGGCCGAGGCGCGAAAGAAAATCCAGATGATTGCGAACCGCCTCGACAGCGGCGATGACTTCGCGACGCTGGCCATGAAGTACTCCGAGGATCCGGAGACCTCAGGCAACGGCGGCGATCTCGGCACGGTTCAGGAGTCAGGCCTGAAAGGAACCGACCCAGCAACGCGGGACGCGGTCATGAAGCTCAAGCCCGGCCAGTACAGCGCCGTCATCGCCGTGGTGAATCCGGCGACCAGGCAGCCTGTGGGATATCGCATCGTAAAACTGGTGTCGAAGGAACCGGCGGGACAACGCGAGTTTGGCGATCCGCGAGTCCAGCAGGCCATCCGTTCGCAGCTTCACGATCGCCGCGAGCAATTGCTGAAGGCTGCATATTACGAAGTTTTGCGGGACACCGCCAAGGTCGAAAATTTCTACGCCAAGAAGGTGCTCGACAGCAACGGGACGGAGAAGTAGTGATTTGATGTGCTGACTATTCCACGATCGCCAGCACGTCTCCGGCATTGACAGCGGCGCCTTCGCTGACCAGAATCTTCTGAATCGTACCCTTCTTCGGCGATTTGATTTCGTTCTGCATCTTCATCGCCTCGACGACGAGCACTCCGGTACCCGCCTCGACCTCGGCACCTTGACTCACCAGCACGCGAACAATCTTGCCTGGCATCGGAGCGATTAATTTCTTCGGGCCATGATCATCGACAGCGCGGACGCGACCGCGCAACGAGCGGGGATCGCGAACTTCCGCGGCGAAGCGGGCGCTGCCTACCCAAAGGTGCATGTCGCCGGCAACGCGTTCGCACTTCACTTCGTACGCCTGGTTGCCGATGCGGAGTGAGAGCACATCGGGCCGCGCCAGCACGGCGTCGACCTCCACTTCGCGTCCATCGACGCGGCAGGACCAGCGTCCGTCGGCGCGATTGAGGTCAAGCCGGTAACTCTTGCCGTCGATGGCGATGTCGTACGTCATGAGATGCAGTTGCCAGCTTTCAGTCGCCAGTTGCCAACAGCTCGGTTGAGCTTCACTTTGTCGCCTCTTTGCGAGCCGCAATCTTCCAGTTCGAAGCGGCGCGTGGCGTACTGTTCGCAGACACGGTTGCGACCGGGCGCTCTCCCGCTCCTGCGGCGGCAGAGCCTAGCGCGGCGAATATTCCGGCGGCAATCACTGCGACTTCAATTGCCTTTGGATCCGCCGGGGCTTCCGCCTTTTTCTGCTTCAGGAGCCGGTCGAGGAAGCCGGTATCCATCTTCGCGGCGCGGAAATCGGGATCGCTCAGAATGCGCCGGAACAACGAAATATTCGTTTTGATTCCGCCCACAAAGTATTCGTTCAGGGCGCGCGTAAGCCGGCTGATGGCCTGCTCGCGGTCCGTGCCGTAGCCGATCAGTTTGGCCAGCAGCGGATCATAGTCCATGGGGACGGTCCAGCCTTCGTACATGCCGCTGTCGCGGCGGATTCCCGGGCCTGAAGGCAGCAACAGCAGCGTGATCTTGCCTGGGCTGGGAAAGTAATTGTTGTCAGGATCTTCGGCATAGATGCGGCACTCGATGGCGTGGCCGCGAAGGACCACTTCGTCCTGCGTAAAGGGCAGCTTCTCTCCAGCCGCGATCCGGATCTGCAGGTGGACTAAGTCGAGGCCAGTGATTAACTCGGTCACCGGATGCTCTACCTGTAGGCGCGTGTTCATCTCCAGAAAATAGAAATTCTTCTGCTGATCGACGAGAAATTCGACTGTGCCGGCATTGGTGTATCCAGCGGCCTGGGCGACGCGAACTGCGACCTCGCCCATTCGTTTCCGCATGTCAGGATCGACGATCGGAGATGGCGCTTCCTCAACGACCTTCTGATGGCGGCGCTGCAGCGAGCACTCGCGCTCGCCGAGATACACGGTATTGCCGTGTTCGTCAGCCAGTACCTGCATCTCGATGTGGCGTGGGTTGATGATCGCTTTTTCAATATAGACTTCGCTATCGCCGAACGAGCGCTCGGCCTCGCTGCGCGCACCCTCGAGCGCCGACTTCAATTCTTCGGGCGCGTGCACGAGGCGCATGCCTTTGCCGCCTCCGCCTGCCGCGGCCTTCAGCATTACGGGATAGCCGATGCGCGCCGCCACCTGCTCGGCCTGCTCGAACGATTCGAGGCCTCGCGACGTGCCGGGAACGAAGGGAACACCCGCGCGCTCCATTGCCTGCCGTGCTCGTGTCTTCGACCCCATGGCGTCCATGGCTGCGGCCGTAGGGCCGATGAACTTCACGCCTGCATCGGCGCAGGCTCGGGCGAACTTCGCGTTCTCGGAAAGAAAACCGTAGCCGGGATGGATCGCGTCAGCGCCGGAGCGGGCGGCGACGTCGAGAATCTTCTGGATGTTCAAGTAAGACTCGGAAGCGGCGGGCGCGCCGATGGGATACGCTTCGTCGGCTTTGCGGACGTGCAGCGAGGGGCGATCCACGTCGGAGTAGACAGCAACCGCGGCAATTCCCATCTCGTGGCAGGCGCGGATAACGCGTACGGCGATTTCTCCGCGATTCGCGATGAGAATTTTCTTGAACATTAAACCTAACTCGAGCAGCGACCGATCGAACCTCTGGCAAACCGGATATTGTACTGGACCCTCGCCATTCTCGCCGTGTCTAGCGCGCGGGTGAGCGACGAGACTTCCCACTTTCGTCCCGAGTAAAGGGATTGCAGGTACAACCCCTTATTCTGTAGGTAGGCGCGAGAAACTCACGGCAAACGGGGCTTGGGGCTTGTCTCCGCCCTGGCGCAGCCAGCGGCGGCGCCGGGTGAAACGGTAGCGGATCAGGGTCCAGATCGCTTGCAATCCATCGGAGTGACGGATTTTCTTTCCTTCGTCCGCCGAACGCGGATGGTACTGGATGGGGACTTCTTCTATCTTCTCGCCCATGCGGCAGAGTTTCGCGGTGACTTCCGGACAGAACTCGAAGCGATGACACGACAGTTGAACCTGTGACAAGAGCGAGCGGCGAAGCGCTTTATAGCAGGTGGCTTCGTCGTGAATGCCCGCACCGTACAGAAGATTGGTGAGGTGGGTCAGCAGTTTGGCTCCGAGAAAGAAACGCAGGCCGCGCTCAGGGCGGTCGGGGCGCACGCCGTAGACGACATTCGCCCTGCCTTCTTCGAGCGGTCGGAGCAATGCGGGGTAATCCTGCGGATCGTATTCCAGATCGGAGTCTTGGATCAGCACGTACTCGCCGCGCGCATAGGAAAGCGCGGTGCGAATGGCTGCGCCTTTGCCGCAGTTCTTCTCGTGGAAGACGACGGTGACGTCGTCCGTTGACGGCAGTGCCTTCAACTTCTCCCGGGTACCGTCGGTTGAGCCGTCGTCGACGATGATGATTTCCTTTTTCACCGGCGAGGCGTGGATTGCTTGCAACAGTTCGTCCACGTGGGCGGCCTCGTTGTAGACCGGCACGATCACCGAGACGGAGCCCTTCCAGCGGTCATTGATTTGTCGATCCACTGGTCGGTCCATCGCTCGATCCGTCTCTTCGCGAGTTGGCCACGATGCAGTTGCCACGGAAGCATGCTCCAGCACATCTAATGGTTTGCGCGTGAGATCCTTCCCTCCGCCTGAAGAATGGCTCCGGTCAGGATGACGCCGATCGTAAACGAGAACTGTACTACTACCTTCGGTCGAAAATACGCACAAATCTGACGATTTTCTAGCATAGTATCATCTGGATTGAAGGGTCCTCGCCCCAGCATGCAGCCACCGGACGCGGTGAAACTAAACCCTGGCAGCTCGCCGCTTGCGTCGAAGACTTCCAATCCACTTCGCGCGTTGAATCTCGTTGTACTT
>PMUM01000334.1 GCA_003166855.1 Acidobacteriaceae bacterium
ACGAATGCGTCCGTCCCTACACAACCTATCCGACTACTTCAATGCCCATCGAGCGCGCGGTGCCGCGGATGCTTTTGATTGCCGTCTCGACGGAGGCGGCGTTCAGGTCGGGCATCTTCTGCTTGGCGATGTCTTCGACCTGCTTGGCGGTGACTTTGCCGACTTTATCTTTGTTCGGCACGCCGGATCCCTTGGCGATGCCAGCGGCGCGCTTCAACAGAATCGAGGCCGGAGGCGTCTTGGTGATGAAGGTGAACGAGCGGTCGCTGTAAACGGACACCACGACCGGGATAATCAGTCCCTCCATCTCTTTCTGGTTGGTTCTGGCGTTGAACTGCTTGCAGAACTCCATGATGTTGATCTGCGCCTGGCCGAGCGCCGGGCCCACGGGGGGCGCCGGAGTCGCCTTGCCGGCGGCGATCTGCAGCTTCACATAACCTGTAACTTTCTTTGCCATCGTCTCTCTTCCGTCGGCAGTGTTGAGTCTAGGATTTTCGGCTCATCAATCTGCTGACTTATCGTCTCTCGAAACTGCCCTCAGGGGCTAAAGCTCGGTCTCGTTCGGGCTCTAACGGCACGGCTGAAGCCGTGCCCTTCCACGAACCCCGCATGGCTTACGCCATGCGCTTCTTGCAAACTACGCGACCTTCTCTACCTGGTTGAACTCGAGTTCTACCGGGGTGGAGCGGCCGAAAATTGTGACCATCACTTTCAACGTTTCGCGGTCTTCGTTCACTTCGTCGACGATGCCAGTGAAGCTGGCGAACGGGCCTTCGGTGATGCGGACCGATTCCTGCTTCTCGAACTTGACCTTGAGCTTCGGCTTCTCGCGGCTGTCGGCGACCTTGTAGACGATGTGCTGCACTTCTTCATCGGAAAGCGGCGTGGGCTGCTGACCGGTGCCGACGAATCCGGTGACGCGCGGCGTGGACTTCACCACATGCCAGACGTGATCGTCCATGTCCATTTCAACCAGCACGTAGCCGGGATAGAACATGCGCTCGGAGGTGTACTTCTTGCCGCCGCGCACTTCGGTGACCGACTCGGTCGGGATTAGCACCTTGCCGATCTTTTCCTGCAGTCCGAAGGCCGCGACCCGCGACTCCAGAGACTCCTTCACCTTGCGCTCAAATCCAGAGTACGAGTGGATGATGTACCACTTCATATTCGGGTTCTTGGGCGCCTCGGCCGTGGCAGTGGTTCCGTCCGCTGCGGGGGGCTGCGCTTCGCCCGTTGCGCTTGCTGCTGCTTCGTTTTTTTCTTCGTCCTGCATATGGGTGGTTCTTCTCGGCCATCCGTCTTTCTAAGCAGCGCTGGGCTGCAATCTCGTTAGTGCACCTTGAAAGCGTTGAACAGATACGTGACGCCGTGCTGAATGACGAAATCGATCACGGCAAAGTACAACGCGAAAATGAAGACCGTGATCACGACCACCGTGGTCGTGGCGCGGACTTCCTTCCACGAGGGCGCGGTCACTTTGCGCATTTCTGTGCGCACATCGTTGTAAAAGGTCTTGGTCCGCTCGGGCCAGGACTTCACCGTCGCGACAAGTGCGTTTTGTTCCGTCATGGTCGCCATCTTCTACTTCTTTCTTTCTGCTCTATCTGCTGCGCCTGTGCGTAAACTCTGGCAGGGGCGGAGGGATTNNAACCGTTGAGCTTACGCCCCTACATCAGTACTCAGTTGCCAGTACTCGGTACTCAGTTAGAACCGAGACCGATACTGGTTATTTCACTTCTTTGTGCGGCGTGTGCTTGCGGCAACGGTTGCAGAACTTCTTGAATTCCAACCGTTCGGTCGTCGTCTTCCGATTTTTGGTCGTCGAGTAGTTCCGCTCTTTGCAGTCACCGCACTGTAACGTCACGATTTCTCGGGGCATAAAACAGCTCCTAGCTCTCTATACGTCTTTGTCATCCTGAGCGAGACGATTTTTGTCTCGCGAAGGATCTATGCATTGCCGTCGCGGCCTGGAGGATTTTCTGCCGTCCCTCCGGGACTCGATCGTTCTACTTGCCACCTACCCAGGACTTACGTCCTGGGCTAACATATTCCGCCCCTTCGGGGCTGTAGCGGGGCACTTCCTCACAGAGGCCACAATTACAGGACGTCGCTTTTGGGCTTGGAGTGAATCTCCTCCTCAACCCAATCGTACCTTGCGCCAAGAAACTCCAGCACGGCGCAAATCAACCACCAAATCGCCTCCAACAGCCATCCCATAAAGCACCCGCTGATGGACCAACTGTTGACAGCTGCTACTGCACAATTTCCGCAATCGTGCCCGCGCCCACCGTGTGGCCGCCTTCACGAATCGCGAACCGCAGGCCCTTCTCCATGGCCACCGGCGTGATCAACTCAATTACCAGGCTCACGTTGTCTCCCGGCATCACCATCTCGGTGCCCGCCGGCAACTCCGCCACGCCCGTCACGTCCGTCGTTCGCAGATAAAACTGCGGACGATATCCCTTGAAGAACGGCGTATGCCGCCCGCCTTCTTCTTTGGTCAGGATGTAGACCTCAGCCTTGAACTTGGTGTGCGGCGTGATCGATCCACCCTTCGCCAGCACCATGCCGCGCTCCACATCTTCTTTCGCAATGCCGCGCAGCAGTAGACCGGCGTTGTCGCCCGCCATACCTTCGTCCAACTGCTTCTTGAACATTTCGACGCCCGTGACCACCGTCTTGC
>PMUM01000238.1 GCA_003166855.1 Acidobacteriaceae bacterium
TGCCGCTGAATGGGGATTTGCCGGTGGGGGTGACGCGGGCGGAGATTGCGCGGGATACGCTGGCGGTTTTGAAGAAGCGGCACGTGCCGGCGGCGTATGGGTTTGTCAACGCGCGCAAGCTTGAAGGGAATCCCGATGCGGCGGAGGCGTTGAAGTTGTGGGCCGCGGCGGAGTCGGTGGGGAATCATACGTACGCGCACATGGATTTGAATGAGAATCCGGCAGAGGCGTTTGAGCGCGAGATTGAGCAGAATGAGCCAGCGCTGGAGTTAGTCGCGGCGAAGGATGCGAACTGGCACTGGCTGCGGTATCCGTATTTGCGCGAGGGAGACACGGTCGAGAAGCGGCGCGCGGTGCGGGCTTATCTGCAGGCGCATCAGTACCGGGTGGCGCAGGTGACTTTGGATTGGGAAGACTACTTGTGGAACAGCGCGTATGCGCGGTGCGAAGAGAAGAAGGATGCGGCGTCGATTGCGTGGCTGCGGTCGAGTTATTTGGACATCGCGTCGCGGTATCTGGATTTGGGGCGGGAGATGGCGAAATTGGTGTACGGGCACGACATCAATCATGTGCTGTTGCTGCACCTGGGGGCGTTCAGCAGCACGATTTTGCCGGATGCGCTGGATCTGCTGCAGAAGACGGGATTCACACTGGTGACGCTAGAGGAGGCGGAGATCGATCCGGCGTATGAGACGGATCCGGATGCGGGGTCGAAGTATGGGGGGACGCTACTGGAGGAGTGGATGGATGTGCGGAAGATTCCGTATCCTCCGGTGGCGAAGAAGCCTTATAAGGAGTTGGCGGAAATTTGTAAGTGATCACAACCCCCACTTCTCGCGCAAAGGGCGCGCGAGAAATGGGGCACCCGCCGGTTGGAATTCGTACGGCGAACTTCAAAATCCCCACCCTCGCGCAAAGAACGCGAGAAGTGTGGGGCACCCCCGTCCCTCGGAAGACTTGGAATTCCTTGCGTCCCTTATAATCAAAAGATTCTTTATGGCTGCCATTCTTGAGCGGATTGTCGCGGCTACGCGGGCGCGGGTGGCGGAGACCAAGCGCGGGGCGGATTCGCGCTTGCTGGAACGGCGCGCCGAATCGCATGTGCCGCGCGGGTTTCGGAGGGCGCTACAGGCGAGGAGTCGCGAGAGTGTGGCAGTGATTGCGGAGTTGAAGAAGGCTTCGCCGTCGAAGGGGCTGATTCGAGCAGAGTTTCATCCGGCGGAGTTGGCGCGGGAATTGGAATCGGCCGGGGCAACGGCTCTTTCTGTGCTGACCGATGAGGAATTCTTTCAGGGATCGCTGGGGAATTTGCGGGGGGCTTCGGGGGCGGTGGCGATTCCCTGCTTGCGCAAAGATTTCATCGTCGATGAGTTTCAGTTGCTGGAGGCGCGGGCGAATTGCGCGGATGCCGTTCTGCTCATTGTGGCGGCGCTGACGGCGGAGGAGTTGAGTTCGCTGGCGGCGGGGGCGCGGCGTCATGGGCTCGACGTTTTGTGCGAAGTGCATGATGGCGAGGAGTTTCAGCGGGCGCTGGATGCGGGATTTGATTTGATTGGAGTGAATACGCGGGATCTGCGGACGTTCAAGGTGGATCTGGAGACGGCGTTTGCTTTGGCGGCGCGGTTCCCTGCGAATGTAGTGCGGGTGGCGGAGAGCGGAATTCGTTCGGCGGAGGATGTGGCGCGGTTGCGCGGGGCGGGGTATGACGCGTTTCTGGTGGGCGAGTCGCTGATGCGGGCGGCGTCGCCGGGGGAGGCGCTGCGGAGGTTGTTGGGACCCAGTACTCGGTACTCAGTACCCAGTACCCAGTGACGGTAGGGATCCTTCGACTGCGTGGCGGGTGCGCTTCGCTTGCCGCCACTTCGCTCAGGATGACAGGTGAATTTTACGGGTGAGTGACAACTGGCCAACGGCAACTGCGTTATGACTTGGGTGAAGATTTGCGGGATGACGAATTTGGAGGATGCGCTCGTTGCGGTGGAGGCGGGGGCGGATGCGGTGGGGTTTGTGTTTTATGAGAAGAGTCCGCGGTGCGTGAGCGTGGAGGCGGCCCGGGAGATTGTGGCGAAGTTGCCTGAGGAAGTGGAAAAGATCGGGGTGTTTGTCGGGCCCGATGAGGACCCGATCAATGTGTTACTGCAAACCGGACTGACGGGCACCCAGTGTTATATCTCCGCAGAAGGGGTCGCAGGAAGTAAAGCCAGCCACAAGGGGATTGATAGGGATTGCCTGCCTCCACAGTTCCGGAGCCTGATGGCGTTCTCCATGAGTCTTTTTGGTGAGGATGTGAGCGAAGTTGAGCGAGTGCTGATCGGCTTCGCGGACTCGAAGAAGAAGATTCCTGAGGGCGATTCTATCCAGGATGGTGTCTTGGATACATTTCTGATGGATTCCGGTAATTTGCGCCAACCCGGTGGAACTGGACATACATTTGACTGGAGGAAAGCTCGAGGTCTTGTGGAAGGAATGCGGAAGGACGGTTTGAAGTTAGTTGTTGCCGGGGGGTTGACCCCGGAGAATGTTGGCGAGGCGATCGAGATCCTTCAGCCTTGGGGAGTCGATGTGGTTTCCGGAGTTGAGGTGCGGCCCGGGACGAAGGATCCGGAGAAGGTGCGGGCGTTTGTGAAAGCTGTGCGTGAGATGGATCGGAAGGTTGATTAGGGATGGCTACGGTTCCGCGGAGTTCGAAAGTCAAAATCTCCACTTCTCGCGCACAAACCGCGCGAGAAATGGGGCACCCGGGAAAAGTCAAACTCCCCACCCTCTCGCAAAGAACGCGAGAAGGGTGGGGCACCCTACGCGTTCCTGGGAATGAGCCGGGGAGGTTTGGGGTTTATGGGGGGCGGTATGTGCCTGAAACCCTGGTGGCCGCGCTTGAGGAACTGGAGCGCGAATATGCGAAGGCCAAGCACGACAAGGAATTTCAGGCGCGGCTCACTGAATTGTTGCGCACTTATGCGGGGCGTCCGACGCCGTTGTTTTTTGCGCGGCGGCTTACCCAGAAATTGGGTGGGGCGAAGATTTATTTAAAACGTGAAGACTTGCTGCACACGGGGGCACACAAGATCAACAACTGCCTGGGGCAGGGACTCCTTGTGGAGCGGATGGGGAAGCATCGCGTGATCGCCGAGACTGGGGCGGGGCAGCATGGGGTCGCGACTGCGACCGTGTGTGCGCTGATGGGATTTGAATGCGTCGTGTACATGGGGACCGAGGACATGC
>PMUM01000323.1 GCA_003166855.1 Acidobacteriaceae bacterium
GGTTCATGGGCCAGTTCCAGGGTGTGATGAGGCCACACACCCCAATGGGTTCCTTTCTCATCAGGGTCGAACCCTTGAGTTCTTCGAACTGGAAGTGCTCCAGCACCTTCACGATTTCGGCCAAGTGTCCGAGTCCGGCAGGAGCTTGAGCCTTTCGCGAAAGCGAGATGGGAGCGCCCATCTCCAGAGAAATGGTCTCGGCCATCTGGTCCATCTTTGCTTGGTAAACGGCTAGAACCCGGCGCAGAATTGCCAGTCGTTCCCCGGGAGTGGTTTCTGAATAAGACTCGAAAGCGCGTTTCGCCGCGGCCACGGCGCGGTCCACATCGGCGCTACTGCCGAGCGAGATCGTGGCGATGGGCTCTTCGTTGGCAGGGTTGATGACTGTGAAATCGTGTGCTTTGGCGGGATCGACCCACTGCCCATCAATGTAGAACTGGCGGCAATCCTTCATGCGTCCAGTTTACCAATAGGCCGGAAGAGTCACACCTGCGTGGCAGGCCGAATCCGCAGACAGCGGTAGGTTAAAGAGATCATCCGTTGCAGAGATTGCCTGGCTACAAGCACAAACCAAGCGGATCGTCCGATGGATTTCTGGGCGGCCTCTTTCCACATCGACCGTAGCAAGCTCAAGCGTTCCCGATTCGTGATTCGGATCCTTACCCCTTTGGAGGCGATGATGCCGTACGCCTTGTGCTGCAGAGAAACGGATTGAATATCCTTCTGGACGCACTGCATCAAAGACAGGGGGATGGCATGTTCAACCACTGCATTGGGAACGAACAGGGGTAGTTTCCCCTCTTGTATCAGATGGGCCAACAAGAGAGTGTCTTCGGCTCGAAGAGCAGCGGGATCGAATACTCCAGCCTCAACGTCTACTCGCTCGCGTCGAATGGCGAATCCTGCCGTGTTGAGGTACCGGATGCCACCGTCTGGCTTCAGCATGTAGCTCTGAAAGCTCAGGAGCCTCAGATGTTCAGCCCTGCCAACAACGGTGGAGCAATTCCCGACGAGTCGGAGTTGAAAGCAGTCGTGCTGGGGTGCGTCAGCGATCACCGAACTAAGGGCCGTCAGGCAACCCGCCTGGAGCCTGCAGTCAGCGTCCACAAATAACAACACTTCCCCTTTGGCGGCGCGAATTCCCCGATTTCGTGCGGCGGGAATCCCAGCATGTGTTTGTTGGATTACGGTGAATGGGTGATCCGGCGCCGCGCTGCGAAGGTACTCTGGAGCAGCTTCCGTGCTGCCGTCGTCGACAATGATGACTTCAAACTCAGGTGCGTTCGTTTGCTGCGCCAAGGACTGCAGACATTGCTTAAGGGGTATCCAATCGTTGTAAGCGGGTATGACAATGCTGAATCGCGGTACCAGCGTAGATTCTCGTTCGCACTGAGTCATGGGCCGTCGGACTGCCGTTCAGAGCTGCAGCTTCAGCCCTATAGGATTTCACACTCCCTTCCAAAATCAAAGCTCGCTCATAGTACTTTGGTTACGATTCATAGGCAGGGCAGGTCCTTTCTAAGTTAGTTTTCGCCCCTCCGGCTCGTATGATCGAGTTGCGGGCACAGGTCGTCCCCAATGGCTCCAGTGGATGTCACAACATCGGGCTCCGTTGCGAATTCCGCCTCCACAACGGTCGGAATGCTAACTTCAATTTGGCAGTCCCTGCTCCGCCGGTCGCCCATCGGGGTCGACGATAACTTCTTTAGTCTCGGGGGCAATCGTCGGACAGCAGACTTGCTGTTTGCTGATATCGCTAGGAAGATGGGCCGGGAAGTGCCGAGTGCCACGATCTTCCACGCCCAAACGATCGCGGCCTTGGCTTCTGTCTTGGATCGGACCACCCTTCCACGCTTCTCGCCTTTTGTGCAAATAGGGGCTGGCACCAAGAAGCCGCCGATTCTCATAGCCCCCGGTCTGGATGGCTGCACCAGTTTCTCGAAACTCGCCAAGCGGATTCAAACTGAGCATCCGATTTATGGGATCCAGGCCAAAGGTGTTGACGGGATGGAGAACCCCTTCGACTGCGTTGAGGACATGGCCCGGTATTATGTCGAAGAGCTCAACGAGTTGCAGCCCTGCGGGCCTTACATCCTGATCGGTTACTGATTCGGCGGTCTAGTGGCGTTGGAAATGGCCCAACGCCTGTCCGATGGTGGGAAGCACGTTGGGCTGCTGGTGCTGATTGATGCCTATCCTCATCCGCGGACTCTGTCGACGGGACAACGTCTCCGGCTCACGGTGCAACGTGCAGTGCGACATATCTCCGAGATGAGACAGAGGCCAATTGGCGGCGCCATCGCATACCTCTTAGACAAGCTCAAACGTCGATTTGGCATTTCGGGAGCCGATGGCGGACAGGATCTTTCTGACATGTCACCATTGTCGTTTGCGCACACAACTTTGCAGGTTAAGGACAAATCTTACGCTGCATTGGCGCGTTATCGTCCACGGCCGTACTGCGGCGATATGAAATTCATCAAGAGCGAGAACGATACGTACTTCCCGGGGGATCCGGCTCCGGTTTGGGCGACTTTGACGACTAGTTTCGAGGTCGAGACCGTGCCCGGAAACCATCTGAACATGGTTACGACTCACTTCGAAAGCCTTGCTTCTGTACTGACTCGTTACTTGCAGGAAGCACTCCGTTGAGAATTTGAGACATGGTTCTCGGTCTCGGCCGCAGAAGGTGATCTCGGACACGCCGCTGAGTGATTAAGATCACAGCCAATTCCCACCAATCCATTTTATTGTTGCTCGTGAACCTCGCATAGGCCGTACCCCCTAGACGGCCGTCCGATTCTCCCAATCCCCCACTGCGAGAACCTGAAACCAGCGTCAACAAGCCGCTCTTGAGGTCGACCCATTGATTTCGGAAGATTTGGAAGTGTTGTCCGTCGGAAAGGCCCTCAACGTCCTTGAAATGGACTTTCGGGAGGATCCTCGCTGGGAGCAATTTGTCTCTTCGCATCCTGGCGCCTCGATTTATCACCACCCGGGATGGTTGTCGTCGCTCGAGAGCGAATACCGCCAGAAGTGTGTAAGTCTGGCTTGTGTGGATGAACAGGGCCGGGTTTGTGCGGTATTACCGTTGTTCTACACAAAAGGTTTACCGCTGCACCTAGGCCCCTTGTCGACGGGTCGGCGCCTCTCGTCCCTTCCTCGAACTCCGATGTCCGGTCCTTTGGCTACAAGCCCGGCGGCGGCTGCGGCGATTGTCGAATACGCGGTCAAATTGGCTCGTTCTCAACCGGGAGTGCAATTGGAGATCAAGACCATGATTGCCGACCTGGATAAAGCTGTGGATGCCCTCACCTGCAAACCATGGCGTCCGACCTATGTGGCCGAACTCCCGGCTCGTGTCGAGGGCACAGAATGGGAAGAGTTCTGGGACAAGCTGCGGGTTCCTCGATCCTGCGCGTCATGCCAGGACTGCCGCCAGTTGCGCTTTGGGAATGCTCGCCGTCAGCATCGGGTGAACTGGTCTGTCAACAAGGCGATCAAGCTCGGGCTGGAAGTTCGCGATGCAGAAACCGAAAAAGAACTCGCCGCGTGGTATAACCTCTACCTCCTGACGATGCGTCACAATGCTGTGCCTCCGCGGCCGTATCGTTTATTTAAGAGCTTGTGGTCGACATTACGACCGGCTGGGCAAATGCGGCTGCTTCTTGCCGAACAGAACAAAGACGGCCAAAAGAGACTGGTGGCCGGTTCTCTTCTGCTGCAATTCGGCCAGACGGTCTTCTATGCCTTTACGGGCTGCGCGCCTGAAGATTTCAATCTTCATCCACATGACATTCTTCAAATCGAAGCAATCCGCAGCGCCTGCAAAAGCGGTTTCCGGTGGTATGACTTCGGCGAGGTCACGGAAGATCACGAAGCCTTGGCGCAGTTCAAAACCAAGTGGGGCGGAGATCCCAAACAACTTTATCGCTATTACTATCCCGCACCCGTGGAGCGCACCTCGGCCGATGGTGGAAGACTTGCGCAGTCTGCTCGGAAAATCTGGCGACGTCTCTCACCGAAAGTGACGGTAATTCTCGGCGATTTCATTTATCGCCGCATGTAGCACTTGGATTTGCGGTCCGTGGAGGTTTCTATGCCAAATGACGTAGAGCAAGAAACGCCGGTGCGCCTGGCCTATATCGGATGCTGGTACAAGAATGACATGTACTCGCACAACTGCAGCAATCTGGTCGACTCCCTTCGTACCGCAGGAATGCAGGTCGACGTCGTGACTTCGAACTGCAGATGTTTTTCGTCAGCTCAGAATTTTTCGATTGCGAAAGACGAGCTGATCAATACCAACTGCTCAGCGGTTGCGATCCCACATGCTCCGAGGGAGCCCGGTAAGAAGCACGGTATGCTGAAATACCTGGCCGTGAAGGTACTGCGACTCGATCTCATTTTGGCTAGGGCCCGGGGATTTCTGTATTACAAGCGAGCGTGCCATGCGGATGTAATTCACTTTGACCAGGTGCTCGAAGCCTTCGGTTGTATACCGCTTTTCATCGTAGCGGACCTTGCCAGCCGTTTCGGCAAGCGTGTGGTCGTCACAGTCCACGAGATCGATCCCATTCAGAAAAAACACAAGTGGCTGAACCGTATGTACAACAAATGCGCCGAAGTGTTGGTGTTTAGCGACAATATGAAGCAGCAAGTCGTGGCCCTTGGGGCCGCGGCTGAGAAGATCAAAATCATTCGATACGGAACTGTGATTCCCCATCTCATTCCAGCCGATCGTAAGCAATACTTATACTTTGGCGGACACTTCATCATGCGCGGAAAAGGGTACCCGGAACTCCTGGATGCCCTGGCTCTGCTGAAATCCGAGGGTATGAAAATTTCACTCGTGATTTATGTCGGGTACGGGTGCAACGGGCTGGAGGAGGCGAAACAACTGGCTATTCGCAAGAACGTGGCGGACATGATCCAGTGGCAGGACTTCTATACTGGTGAGGAACTCGCCAAGGTATATCAGAGGAGCAAGGCCTGCATCATCCCGTTCACAGGCGGATCAGCACGGCATCCATTGACCTGCGCAATGGTTAACGCCACTCCGGTGATTGCGACCCGAGCTGTAGATATTCCGGAGTACTTGGGAGACCTAGGTATCTATATCGATGGAAGTGCTGCGTCGATAGCCGATGCAATCTCGGAGATTGAGAGTGGGCGCAAAAACCTGAGTGTGTTGGGAGAACGGCTGCGTGCCAAAGCGCTAGCCGAACTCGACTACAACAAGATCGCTCAGGAACTGAGCGCAGAATACTCGCGGATCAGCGGCAAAGAGCAACTTCTGCAGATACAACCGACAGCGGTGGCCTGAAAGAGTTCGGATCGGCAGCCGTAAGCACGGATCGACGCCTTGCCCCAGCCTCGGGATCGGTCGACTCAGCATCAGGACCACCGTTTCGATTGCTTTGTAAATGACCGGCATCTGCGAAACTGTTTGTGATGGAGTTCTAGGTTCGACATGGTGCCGCAGGATTGACACCGCCAGCCATCGCGACGCAGAACCTGCAGCCGCAGCGTCTCGTACGACACTGGATCCAGCCGCAAGCGCAGAGGGTCGGAGCGCATCGAGCTCATGAGGCCTTCTTGCTCAGGCCTCCCAGAAAATGCCAGTCGCTGCTCTTCGGGCAAAAACTTGAAGAACCTCGTCATCGAGAACAGCAGCATCTCCGGATCTCCTTTGTCCAGGTTGGCCCCGGCCAGAAAGTCAGCGCAGATTATTTCCAGACAATAGCCTATGACGGTCGAGAGTCGCTAATTTTCAACGGAGTTCCGGGCAAGCTCTCCCTGAGGGCCGGCGGACTTTGGCCTATTCGTAGTAGGTGAAGAATTGCAAATAAGAATAGCAACGCCAACAGGAAGAAACCAATGCCTCCGTGATGGTGAAGACTACCGTACAAATAGCTTGCGTCGACGTACTCCGCCAGCAGCGTCAGGCCGGCAATTCGCAAGCCATTGGTAACGCACACGACGGGCAATGCGAAAAGAACCAGCACGACCTTCTTCCAGACGGATGGAAGATAAAGGTGCCCGAAGATGAGACTAATGATGAAGATGGCTATGGTTGAATGAATCCCGGCGCACTGCTTCGCCACCTCGATAGTGGTCCTGGGCAGGGAGATCTCCAAGCCATTGCGCAGAGCCGGGACGCCAGCCAGGTTGAATAACAGAGAGCACACCTCGGTTGATCCGTATTGCACAGCCGTAATGGGCTTGTCGAGCAACCAATCAGGGATCGGCACCGTCAGGAGGAGGAACAAGAGTGGGAATGCTCCCGCCCGGAGTGCTCGTGTTCCATAACAGAGGATGAATCCCGCAAGCCAGAATATAACCAGTGCCAGTATCTTTGTTGAAAGGGAGTTGTCCGCTCCGAGCTGAGGCAGGGCCCGCTCCGCGAACCAATTCAATATCAGTCCTGTGAGAAGCAGAATAACTCCAGCCCGAATACAGTATTGGACATTCGAGAAGATTTTGTTCCTTTCGAAAAACACGAGTGCCATACCGATGAAGGGGATCGCCATTGTATAGGAGTACTTGCCATAATGGTTGTCTCCCCAGAGCGAGTAATGCAGAAGAGCCCTCAGCGGTATCTGGAATACAAAGAGGGACACGATCACAAAAATCAAGAAAAGCATATTCCTTGGCGACCCCATCTTCACGACATAGCCGGCAATCGGCGTGGCTCGACGTCGAGGGGTCAGGTTTTGTCCGGCAGGCGGGAGCAAAGGGCCAGCCGATGGAGTCGACATTGGTAGGAACCCTTATTTACGACCTGATTATAGATACGATTGCACACGGCGCACAACCGCTCCGTCTGCTCAGCCCAAGAACACCTCAGACTTGTGTTGCATGCTGTTCGCGGCAGTCCGGATAGTTGTCAGCAACAGGGATTCTTTCAAATCGTAAGCGGGCCGNNGGTCGCAAAAATTATCAGTCTTGACAACATTAGACTTCGCGCTAGAGTGTCAGCCGTGGGCAAAGGGCCATCTCCGAATAGCGCTAGCGAGGAGGAAGCAAATGAGTAAATACTGGTACCTGTCGGCAGGAAAGATGAAAGTATTTAGCTTGGGTTTGTTGATTCTCTCGGTGTTGGCAGTCAATGCCCATGCCCAAGGCATTCTGGGAACTGCGGGCAGCTTCGCCGTACTGGGCGCTTCGACGGTGACCAATACCGGAGCGACCGTCCTTAACGGAAGTCTGGGTGTCAGCCCAGGTAGTGCTATCACTGGCTTTTTCGGAACTGTGGAAAATGATGGCCCGGGGATCGTCGTTCCACCAGGAAGCGTACAAGAAGGTAATGCGGTTGCGGCTACGGCCCAGACCGATGCAACCAACGGGTTCAATACCCTGTATGGCTTGAGGTCCTCCAGTCTCAATTTGTCTGGTCAAGATCTGGGTGGGTTGACTCTCGGTGCGGGCGTCTATTCTTTTGCTACGTCGGCTCAGTTGACGGGAAACCTTACCCTCGACTTCGGCGGAAAAAGCAATCAGACCATCGTCATCGATATAGGGAGCACGCTCACGACCGCAAGCGGCTCTAGTGTTTCGATTGTCGGTGCCGGCACAAATGACAGCGTGTATTGGGTGGTTGACAGCTCCGCGACCCTCGGAACAACCACGTCGTTCGAGGGAAATATTATTTCTCTCGCGAGCGACAGCCTGAATACTGGTGCAACAGATGGGTGCGGTAGCGTCATCGCGCTGACTGGTGCAGTGACGCTGCAAGGTAACACCATCTCCACAGGTTGCAACAGCACCACAACCACAACAGGACTCGGCCCCGGGACGTCGGTTCCGGAAGGGGGCAGCACCTTACTGTATTTGTGCTCCTGCCTCCTACCACTCGGAGCGATGCGGGCTTTTCGTTTTCAGAGAAGTATTTGAGATCGTCAAAGAAAACGACCCAGTGTGAAGTGCAGGCGGACGCAACATGCGCTAGATGGATGCGCGGCGAGAGGCATGCTGAATTTGATGTCAAAGAGCTGGCTCTTTTACGCCTTGGCGCTGGCAGTGATGTTGTCCGCCTGTACCTCTGATCCGAACAAGAAGAAGCTGGGTTACCTGAACCGCGGCGAGAAGTACTTCAAAGCGGGCAACTACCGTGCGGCGCAAATCGAATTCCGAAATGCTATCGCGCTCGACCCGAAGTTCGAGCAGGCGCACTATCAACTTGCCGAGACCTACCTGAAGCTGTCCTATTTTAATGACGCTCTCCGCGAGCTGGAGACGACCGTCAGTCTGAACTCTAAGAACTCTGAGGCCGAGCTACAGCTGGCCGGCCTGCTCTTCGCCGGGAAACAGTACCAGCAGGCCCAACAGCTCGCAGCAAAACTCATTGCCGAAGATCCGAGGAATGTTCCGGCTCGCGAAATGTTGGGCGCGACGTACGCGGCGACACGCGACTTGCCGAAAGCCCTTGGAGAATTTCAAAAAGCCATTGAGATCGACCCCCAACGTGTGGATAGCTATCTGAACCTGGCCGCAATCTATGTTTCCGCGCGGCAGCCCGCCGAGGCCGAAGGCGTTTACAAGAAGGCTGCGGAGGCAAACCCGAAGTCTTCCCAGGCACGCGTGGCATTAGGCCAGTTCTATTTGTCCGTGGGAAAAATGGCCGAAGGTGAAGCGGAGCTACGGGAGGCGATCGAACTGGACCCGCACGCGGTGCTCCCGCGGCTTTCTCTGGCGCAGGTATACCTCGCGACCGGAAAAATGGCCGACGCCGAGAAACTGTGCGCAGAGCTGAAAACGATCGCACCCGACAATCCAGAAGCGTACCGGGCCCTGGGCCTCTTCTACATCTTCACGGGTCAAAAGGAAAAGGCGGCGGTCGAGTTTCGGGGGCTGTCGAAATCCAAACCGAACGACACTACGGTTAAGATGCTCTTGATCAATACCCTGATTGAACTGGGGCAAATCAGGGAGGCCGAGGTTATCAACCGGGAAGTATTGAAAGCCAACCCGGAAGATCCGCAGGGCTC
>PMUM01000180.1 GCA_003166855.1 Acidobacteriaceae bacterium
CGAGCGCATCGGCGACGAATGCCGCGCCAACGACATCCCTTACTTCCTGGAGTTCGTGGGCTACGAAGAGGGCGCCGACGAAAAGGGCCTCGACTACGCCAAGAAGAAGCCCCACATCGTCACCGAGAGCATGCGTGAGTTCAGCAAGGACCGCTACGGCGTCGACGTGCTCAAGGTTGAAGTGCCGGTGAACATGAAGTTCGTCGAAGGCACCAAGTCGTTCGGCGGACAGAAGGCCTACACAAAGAAGGAAGCCATCGACCTGTTCCACAAAGCCGCCAACGTCGCGACCAAGCCGTTCATCTACCTGTCGGCTGGCGTCAGCAACGCGGAATTCAGCGAGACGCTAGAACTCGCCGGAGAGTCCGGAGTGAAGTTCAACGGCGTCCTCTGCGGCCGCGCTACCTGGAAAGACGGCATTCCCATCTACGCCAAGCAGGGAGCAGCCGCCTTCCGCAAGTGGCTCGAAACCGAAGGCGTAAAGAACATCAACAATGTGAACGGCAAGCTGAAAGCCGCAACCAGTTGGCACTCGATCTACGGGGTAGAGCTGGTGCACGCGTAGGTCGCAGTGGACTGTGTGGGCGCGGGCGACTCGCCCGCGCCTTTTCTTGCTGCCAACAAACGTTCTGCGAGTTCATGTCACTTTGAAACCAAAGATCCTTCTCTCGTGGAGCAGCGGCAAAGATAGTGCCTGGACCCTGCACGTACTTCGTCAGCGCGGTGACGTTGAGGTAGTCGGTCTGCTCACCACAATTAACACCCATTTTCAGCGGGTCGCCATGCACGGCACACGACACACGCTGCTGAAGGCACAAGCCAACGCGACTCGCGTGCCGCTCTGGGAAGTTCCGTTACCCTGGCCTTGCAGTAACGATATCTATGAAGAGGCGATGTCGACCGCCTGTGCCTCGGCCGTTCAGCAAGGGATCTCCGCCGTCGCTTTCGGCGATCTCTTTCTCGAAGATGTTCGTCGCTACCGCGAAGACCGCCTCCGCGGTACCGGACTCGAACCAATGTTCCCGCTCTGGGGTCGAGATACACGGCAACTGATTCTAGAAATGCTGGATGCCGGTCTGCGTGCCCGGATCATCTGTGCCGATCCTTCGAAGCTAGCCGGCGATTTTATCGGCCGCGATCTCGACTACGATTTATTAAGTCGTCTGCCAGCCGCGGTTGATCCTTGCGGCGAGAACGGTGAGTTTCACACTTTCACCCACGCCGGGCCTATGTTCCTTCAACCGATTCCCATCAAGGACGGCGAAACCGTGACGCGCGACGGATTCCTCTTTGCGGATGTCCTGCCCGATTCCGAGATGGCCATGGCCAACAACGATCGTTAACAACACGAACTAGAACTGACACCGAAAGACTCGCTATGTCTTCCACTAACGTCCTCATCACCGGTGCCTCCGGCGGCATCGGATACGAACTCGCCAAACTCTTCGCCCGCAACCATCACAACCTGGTGCTCGTCGCCCGCAGCGCCGACAAGCTCGCGCAGGTTGCCAAAGAACTGCAATCGCAAGGCGTCACAGTGAAGACGATTGCCCTCGATCTCGCCGAGCGACCCGCACCCAAGTTCCTCTTCGACCAACTCCAGCGCGAAGGCATCGCCATCGACATCCTCATCAACAACGCTGGCTTCGGCGCCTTCGGGGAGTTCGCCCAAATGCCCGAAGAAGAAATCCGAGGCCAGATCGACCTCAACATCACCGCACTCACCGCACTGACACGCCTTTTCCTGCCGCCCATGGTGCAGCGCCGCAGCGGCCGCATCATGAACGTCGCCTCCACTGCGGGATTCCAACCCGGTCCCCTCATGGCCGTGTACTACGCGACCAAGGCCTATGTGATTTCTTTCTCCGAAGCGATCGCCAACGAACTGCGCCACTCGGGTGTCACAGTTACGTGCTTTTGTCCGGGTGCGACCAACACCGGTTTTGCGAAACGCGCAGGCAACGATCAATCCCGAGTGTTCAAGAAGTTTGGCGCGATGAGCGCAGAAAAAGTCGCGCTCGACGGCTACCGCGCCGTCATGGAAGGCCAGACGCTCGCCATTTCCGGAATGCAAAACTGGCTGGTCACTCAGTCCACCCGTTTAGCACCCCGCAAGATGGTCACCGCCATCTCCCGCTGGATCAGCGAAAAAGCCGAATAGTAACCCCAACAACGCACGGAGGAATCAAGTTCTGCCTTCGTGCACCTTCGTGTCCTTCGTGATGAAGCGATCTTCACGACCGACAGGCGCAGGTGTTGCAAATTACCTCAAACCCCGTGCCCCGCAAGCCTTTTTACAAATCCCTACCGACTCTTTGCAAAGCTTTACCTGCGCAGACGCTACCTTTGTAAAGGACAAGGGTCTAATCCATTGGGAGCAAAGTTCCTCTCCCCCGCTTCCGCACGAAATCGAAAGCTTCCGCACCAACGGGAGCCTTCGACAGGAGGTAGCAAATGGCGAACACACGTGGTACCGCTCGACCCGTTTCGACCATGTTTGCCTTTCTGAATCTGGCCGGGACCAATGCGAGGCGATCCCTCGCGGCTCTTTCAACCCTCTTTCTTGCCCTCACCTGTTTGGCCCAAAATCAGGATCAACCTCAACCGCTCTCTCCCCCGGATTCCCAAACCAATCAGCAAGCCTCGGCAAGACCCAATCCAGTGACCGAGACGATTCCCGCGGGAACCAGGTTTGCGCTCGTACTTACCCATCCCATCCAAAGCCGGTACATCCATCGCGGAGACGATATCTATGCACAAATCACCGCTCCTATCACGCTGGGCAATGATGTCGTGATCCCGCCCGGAGCGTTGGTCGACGGTATCGTGGACAAACTCCAACGCAAAAGCGGACGTGGGGAACTGTATCTACAATCGATGTCGATCACCTTCCCTGATGGCTACGTTGTTCCGATCGCCGGACCCGCGGTCCTCGAAACGGTGCAGGGTTACGCTTTGGTTGATCCCGGCCCGGGACGCACCGTCGGGATGTTCGCACTACCCGCGGCGGGGGCCGGCATCGGCGCGTTGATTGGCCACTCCGTCGGGCAGCCGCAATCCGAAGTCACCTCCGCGTTTCCGCCCGGATGCATTGGAGGACCGCCCTTTTGCACCTCGACCAGCATGCCCGTCTTCGGCACCAAGGGCAAAGACGCAATCATCGGCGCGGGTATCGGTGGCGCGGTCGGGGCAGTGATGTCTATGACGTTGCTGTTCAGTTCGCATCATTTCTTCCTCGATGTAGGATCGCCAGTTGATTTGGTGCTGCGTCAACCGCTCACGCTCGAGCACGACCCGGTCAGTGCTGCCGTCCGACAGTCAGAACAGCAGCCGATGCCAATACAACCCGTCGCACCGCGCCCGCTGCCGCCGCCTCAACTCCCAGACACCGGCCCTCCGCCGGGCATGCCCGGATCGCCCGGCACGCCCCCCGGCACTCCTTAATCCCGGCTGGAACCGAAGTGGAGGACCGGAGATCCGCTCTCCGGTCCTCCACAGTTTTTTTGGAAGTGCAATGAACGGCCTTACCGCGTCCTCCGCGCCCTCATGCGTTGAAAGCTCTTGTAGTACCCTAATCCGGAAGCCGAGAGCCGGAAGCCGGAAGCCCATTCATGCCCACACTCATCGCTCAGCCCACCCGCATTCAAGCCGCCGGCAATAAGCCCAAACTCATCGACGAATACATCGGCCGTGTCAATTCGAAGAACTCGACCACCAGCGTCGCGCACATGCGTAGCCCGCAAGGATGGCTTGAACCCGGCCAGACTCCCGAGTTCGATGAGTTCACGATCGTGCTGAAAGGGATGCTGCGCGTGGAACACCGAAGTGCGAATGGGAAGATCGGTTCACTCGACGTCAGCGCAGGTCAGGCCGTTGTCGCCCACGCTGGCGAGTGGGTGCGCTACTCCACTCCGCAGGAAGGCGGCGCCGAATATATCGCCGTCTGCCTGCCCGCGTTTTCCATGGAAACGGTGCACCGGGACGAATAGGCCACCACATTCAGGCCGCATTCCCATCCGGCCTAGGATGGCCAGCAGCTAGAAGCTGCCTACTCCCACTCAATCGTCCCCGGCGGTTTCGAAGTGATGTCGTACACCACGCGGTTCACACCCTTCACTTCATTCACTATCCGCGTAGAGATGGTCTTCAGCACTTCATGGGGCAGCGTCACCCAATCGGCGGTCATGCCGTCTTCCGAACTGACCGCGCGGATGGCGCATGTGTAGGCGTACGTCCGCATGTCGCCCATCACGCCCACAGACATGACCGGCAGCAGCACGGCGAACGATTGCCAGACCTTGTTGTAGAGACCAGCCTCTTTAATCTCGCTGACTACGATGTCATCGCACTCGCGCAGCAGCGCCAGGCGCTGAGGCGTAACTTCTCCGAGCACACGCACAGCGAGGCCCGGACCGGGGAACGGCTGCCGCTGCAGAATCTCTTCCGGCATTCCGAGGTCGCGGCCAATCTTGCGGACTTCGTCCTTGAACAGGTCTTTGAGTGGCTCGATCAGCTTGAGCTTCATCTTCGCCGGCAGGCCGCCCACATTGTGATGCGACTTGATGACCTGCGAGGGTCCGCGCACCGAGCGTGACTCGATGACATCTGGGTACAGCGTACCCTGCACCAGCCATTTGACCTTGCCCTCGGTCTTCTCGATGCGGCGGGCTTCTTTCTCGAATACTTTGATGAATTCGTTGCCGATGATCTTGCGCTTNNCGCCGTTGTTCACGAAGACGCATGTCAGCCGTGACTTGCCTTTGGCGTCCCGTAGTGCGCGATCCACCAGCACCGCTGCAACCGAAGAATCCACCCCGCCCGATAGCGCGCAGATCGCGCGTCCACTGCCCACCTGCTGTTTCACCTGCTCGATCGTCGAATCAATGAACCGCTGCGGAGTCCACGTTGGCTTCGCGCCGCAGATTTCGAAGATGAAATTCCTCAGCATCTGCGTCCCCTGCGGCGTGTGATGCACCTCAGGATGGAACTGCACCGCGTACCACTTCTTGGCGGTGTTCTGAATTCCCGCCACCGCGTAGTGCGTCTTGGCCATCAACTCGAAGCCGGGAGGCAGTTCCAGTGCTTCGTCGCCGTGCGACATCCACACGGCCAGCTTCTTGGCCATCCCCTGGAACAGAACCGAGGCCGAAACCACGTCGATTTCCGCATGGCCATACTCGCGCTTTTCAGCCGGGCGCACCTTGCCACCCAGAGTGTGCACCATGAACTGCAATCCATAACAGATGCCGAGCACAGGCACGCCCAGTTCGAACACGCGCGCGTCGGCAGGCGGAGCGTCCTTGTCATACACCGACCACGGCGCGCCCGAAAGGATGATGCCTACAGGCGCATAGCTCTTGACCTCTTCCAGCTTCGCCGTGCACGGCAACACCACGGAGAACACATTCTGTTCGCGGATGCGACGCGCGATAAGTTGGGTATACTGCGCGCCAAAGTCGAGAATTACGATCGACTGGCCGAGTGAAATTTGATTGTGCGGGGATTTGATTTCCACAAATGAGTTTCTCAAATTCGGGGAGAGGGTGTAAAGAGAGTGCCGTCTGCGCCCGTAGAGACGTTGCTTGCAACGTCTCTCTCGCCACCACCCGTGCTGCCAGCCGAGACGTAGCGAGCTACGTCTCTACGGCAAGACTCGGCACGTCACTCAGAATGGGTTCGTCGCGGTCAATCGTGGTCTGAACCGGCGGCCCAGAGATAGTGGGGGGCACATGCGGCGCAGGCGGCAAGGGTGAGAGCAGCGGCTGCAGCATTTCCGCGATGCACACATATCCCGCCAACCGCGCCATATAAAGCCAATCAACGACAGCAAAATAAGCCACCGTCACAAGGATCACTCCCGCCAGCACCAGTCGCCAAGGCAGCACTCCCGCGAAACCCAGCGGCATGGAGACAACCACGCTAGCTCCAACAAACGCGACCAGGTGAGCCAGCCCTGTCCACGTGCTGACCGCGAACACGGCCCCAGTCCGCTCGCGGCAAAACGTCACCGCCGCAGCAATCGCGCCCACCGCGTCCTCCCCGTCACGCACTGCAAACATGCCCGCCAGCGACAACAGCCAGTTCAGCGCCCACCACACCCAGCAGATCGTCGCCGCCAGAGGCAGAAATAGAAAGAAGGCGAGTCCGGGCTGGTGATTGGTGTCTGGCGAAGCGAACCCCGCCAAAATCGACGCCCCTATCAATCCGAACACGCCGGCCACAGAGACCGCAGCCCGCAGAAAGTTGATGCGCAGCAACGCCGGCAATGGCGCACCATTCGTAGAGACGTTGCTTGCAACGTCTCTTTCACTACCATCCAGAATGCCGCCCGCAGAAACGCTCCCAGCAACATCTCTACGGAAATACTCCAGCAACCCGCGCACAGTGGCGATCCGCCCCACAGACGCAGCGACAATCCACAACACTCCCAGCATCAACGCCGCAAACAACCCAGCGATCACGACGCGGTTCAAGCTTCCGCGGAGAATGTGCGCGATTGCCTCCCCGACCAGGTACGGATGCCGCGTCCGCAGAAAAAGCAGTTCGCCGTTGGTTACAGGAAGGGTGTTGAGGTATTCGAAGAGGCCGAAGACGAATAGAGCCGCGGCAGTCGCGCCCGCGGTCCAGCGCCACATGATCTCCGCGAGCGTGACCGCCGGCCGCCGGAACGCGGCGCGAAAACCTTCGGCGGTGGGAGAGATGGCCATGCCTAGTCAGGATAACTCATTCTCCAATGATCCAACTCCGTTCCTCGTCGCCATTCCTAATCGATGTCATCCTGAGCGCAGCAAAGGCTCCACGAAGTGGACCCTTTGCGGAGTCGAAGGATCCCTATAGTGACTAGCGTCACCCGCAAATCTCCCCGGAATTTGGCCTGTAAGCAGACTCATTGCCAGAATGCCGAATGACGCATAGGCATCAAAAGTTGGTAGGGATCCTTCGACTGCGTAGCTGCATCGCGTTCGCGATGCAGCCACTTCGCTCAGGATGACAGAAGCAGAAACTCACTTCACCACGATATTCACCAGCTTGCCCGGAACGTAAATCTTCTTCACCACCTGCTTGCCGGCGATCGCGGCCCGCACCTTCTCGTCGGCGAGCGCTCGCTCGAGCACCGTCTCTTCGCTGGAATCCGCAGGAACGACAACGCGGCTGCGCAGCTTGCCGTTGACCTGAACAGGAATCTCAAGCTCTTCTTCTTTGGCCAACTCGGCGTCGAACTTCGGCCACGCCGCCTTGAGCAGGTTCCCCTTTTCGCCAAGCATCTCCCACAGTTCGTGCGCGAGATACGGCGAGAACGGCGCCAGCAACAAGACAAGATTGCGCTGCACATCCGCCAGGAACGGAACCGGAACCTCATTCCGGCCAATCGCCTCTTCGGCCGCATAGAGAACGTTCACCAGTTCCATGATCGCCGAGATGCAGGTGTTGAAGTGCCAGCGTCCCTTGAAGTCGTCGCTGACCCGCTTGATCGTCTGGTGCAACTTGCGCTGGATGGACCGCGCCGCCGGAGGCAACTCTGAAGGCACCGGCTCACGCCAATCCGGATGATCCGGCCGCGCGTTCCGCATGACGAACCGGTACACCCGCCCCAGGAACCGCTGGATGCCCTCTATCCCCGAGTCCTGCCAGTCGAGATCGCGATCCGGCGGCGCCGCGAACAAACTATAGAGACGCGCCGCGTCCGCCCCGTAGCGTGCCACCATTACGTCCGGCGACACTACATTGCCCAGGCTCTTCGACATCTTCGCGCCGTCTTTGATCACCATACCCTGCGTGAACAAACGATCGGCCGGTTCGTCGTTCGTGATCATCCCCAAGTCACGCATGAACTTGGTCCAGAAGCGCGAATAGATCAAATGCAAAATCGCGTGCTCGACCCCGCCAATGTACTGATCGATCGGAAACCAGTATTGGGCGGTCTTTCCGTCGAACGGCGCGCGATCGTTATGCGCATCCGTGTATCGGTAGAAATACCACGACGAATCGACAAACGTGTCCATGGTGTCGGTCTCACGCCGCGCCGGCCCGCCGCACTTCGGGCACGTTGCATTGACAAATCCCGGCACGCGTCCGAGCGGTGATCCGCCAGTAAGAGTAATGTCGACGTTCTCCGGCAAGATCACCGGTAAGTCTTTCTCCGGTACTGCCACGATTCCGTCCTTCTCGCAATACAACATCGGGATCGGCGTGCCCCAATAGCGCTGCCGCGAAATCCCCCAGTCTTTCAGGCGATAAGTGACGGTGGCTTTGCCGAACTTGTTCTCTTCCGCGTAGGCGGACATCTTTCGGATCGCATCGTCGCACGACAAAGTGTTGTATCGCCCCGAATTGATCAGCATGCCCTCGTACCCCGCGAAAGGCAGCTGCGGTTCGGCGACGGTGTCGTCCGGATCGCCCGACATCGGCAAAATCACGATGCGGATTTCCAAACCGTATTTTTTGGCGAATTCGTAGTCGCGCTCGTCGTGCGCCGGCACGCTCATAATGGCGCCTGTGCCATAGTCCATCAGAATGTAATTCGCGACCCACACCGGCACCCGCTCGCTATTGAACGGATTGATGGCATAGCGTCCCGTGAAGACACCGTGCTTTTCGATCTCGCCGATGTCTCCGGCTTCCCGCGCCTTCCGCTGCTCAGCGATGAGTTGATCGACCTTCGCGCGCAAGTCAGGATTCGCCGCCGCCAGATCCCTGACGATGGGATGCTCCGGTGCAAGCTGCACCGAAGTCGCCCCGAAGATCGTATCCATACGCGTGGTAAAGACTGGAATCGTCGATCCTGCCGGACCGAACCCGGTATGGTTTTCCGCATAGTCGAGCTTGAAATCGACCAGCGTGCCCTCGCTGCGCCCGATCCAGTTGCGCTGCATCGTCCGCACTTTTTCCGGCCAGCCTTCCAGCTTGTCGAGACCGGCGAGCAACTCGTCGGCATACCTCGTCGTGCGCACGAACCACTGCTCCAATTCGCGCTGCTCCACCAAGGTGTCTTCGTGCCGCCAGCAGCAGCCATTGACGACCTGTTCATTGGCAAGAACGGTCGCACACTTCGGGCACCAGTTCACCTTGCTCTTCTTGCGATAAGCCAGTCCCTGCTCGAACAGCTTGAGGAAGAACCACTGGTTCCACCGGTAATACTCCGGAAGACAGGTCGTAACTTCGCGCGCCCAGTCGTAAGCAAAGCCCAGGCGCTTCATCTGCGCCTTCATGTTCGCGATGTTGCGCAGCGTCCATTCGCGCGGCGGCGTGTTGTTCTGGATCGCCGCATTCTCCGCCGGCAAGCCGAACGAATCCCATCCCATGGGATGGAGCACGTTGTACCCATTCATCCACATGTAGCGGGCCAGTGCGTCGCCAATGGCGTAGTTGCGCACGTGTCCCATGTGTAGCGCGCCTGAGGGATAGGGCAACATCTCGAGCACGTAATATTTCTTCTTGGTCGAGTTCGGCTCAGCGGCGTACAGCGCGGCATCCTGCTGCCAGCGCTCAACCCATTTGGTCTCAACGCGCTGGGCGTCGTAACGCTCGTCGTTGGGACGATCCGCGGGCACGCCGGATTCAGAGCCTCTGGTCACGCCGTTAACAGTTTTTTCTCCGATAGCCATAGACAGGAAGGCACCAGTAAATAGTCCTCTATTTTACACGTCGCGCAGCAAAGTCCGAGGCAGCGATATGTGCATGGCCCTTTATGGGGCGTCATCCTGAGCGCAGCCGTTCTTCAGGCGGAGCGAAGGATCTCGCGAAGACCTACCGAGACCGCAGGCCCGCATCTCATCCCACCGTATTCACCAGAATCCCAATCGGCGGAATCGTGATCCGGATCTCGTCGCCGGCCTTCAACGTAAACGAATCCGGAGGCACGACGCCCGTACCGGTCAGAAGAAAGCACCCCTTCGGAAAACTGTTATTGCGGTAGAGATACTCCACCAGTTCCTCCGGCCTCCGCTTCATTTCCTTCAGCGTAGTCGCGCCGGAAAATGCCAACACACCACCGCGTCGAATCTCCAGCGCAATTTCCGTGGTAGCAGGCAATGGCTCATCCGCGACCAACAGGCAGGGCCCGAGCGCGCAACTGCGGTCGTAAACCTTGGCCTGCGGAAGATACAAGGGATTTTCGCCTTCAATGTCCCGCGAACTCATGTCGTTGCCAATGGTGTAGCCGGCAATCTTCCCGCCCGGGGAAACAAACAGAGTCAACTCCGGCTCCGGCACAGACCACGAAGCATCGTCGCGAATCGCCACTTTCGCCTCCGGACCCACCACCCGATGCGGCGCCGATTTGAAGAACAGCTCAGGCCTCGTCGCGTGATACACGCGATCGTAGAAGTCGCCGCCGCCCGCGCCCTTCGCTTCCTCCATCCGCGCGTCGCGGCTGCGATAGTACGTCACGCCTGCCGCCCACACCTCCTGACTGCCAATGGGCGGAAGCAAATCTTGTGGCGCCACCGCATCCGCCGGCTTCGCGTCAACCATCAGTCGCTCCAGGCAATCCCGCAGATGTTCGCGTGAGACCAGATCATCCCAGGAAGACGCATTCAAGGTGTAAAAGCGGCCAGCCTGCTCGGCCAACAAACCGCGGCGGGAACGGTAGAGTTTCATGCAGAAGAGTATCGGACTACGGCGACGCTACTGGCAACGTCTCCAACTACTGGCGCAACCTAGGTACCCGCCACCAGCTTTTTGAGAGCATCGACATTCCTCCGGTCATCTCCCGGCTTCTCAATCGGCGTTTCTGCGATGAACGCCGCATGGGCCAGGCGAAGATCGTTGAGCAGCACCCGAAACGTTTCCTTGCCGATCATTCCCTTCCCGATCTGCTGATGCCGGTCGAGCTTCGATCCCCGCGCCGCTTTGGCGTCATTGCAGTGCCAGACCTTGACGTGATTCAACCCGACGGTGGCATCGAGATGCTGCAGCGTCACATAGAGCCCTTCTTCGCTGACAATGTCGTATCCCGCAGCGTGCGTGTGGCAGGTGTCAATGCACGCTCCCACCGGAACCGCGCCCCGCAGACGCTCCAGAATCTCCGCCACCTGCTCGAAGCTGCCGCCCAGCGAGAACTCCGCTCCAGCCGTGTTTTCGATCAGGATTGTCAAGCCTCCCTTGGCAAGGTCAAGCCCCTGCGTCGATGCTGCGATCGCAGCAGCGGTACGCACGAGCCCCTGCTCGCGGTCACTACCGCGAAAGGACCCAGGGTGCAGCACCAGGTACCCCGCGCACAAAGCAAGCGCACGCTCCACCTCGCCGCGAAACGCCTTCATCGACTTCTGCAGAAAAGTTTCACTCGAGCTGGCAAGGTTCACCAGGTAGTTCGTGTGAATCACCAGCGGCTTAAGGTCGTACCCTGCCCGCAACCGATTCATCTCGGCGCATTGCAACTCGCCCAGCTCATACGGAGCCCACTGGCGCGGGCTGGACGAGAAAATCTGAAACGTATTGCAGCCCAACCGATAGGCGCGCTCGGCGGCGTTCTGCACACCTCCCGCGGAAGAGGTGTGACTGCCAATGCGGCGGGATGTCAGGCGGGGCGGGCGCTTCGGCGCGGACCGCTTGAGAATATCCTGTTCGCGCGCCATCGAGCGGGGCATGGCAGAAGTATATCGAGCCGTGGTTGGTTAGCGGGACGGGCAGGCACGCTCGTCCCGCGCCCGACCTTCATCGGAATCAATTCATCGTGATAACAGCCCGGAATCGCACCTTGCCGTCCGACACCCGGTCATACGCCTTGGCGATGTCCTCGAGTTTGTAGGTCTCCGCCACCACCTTCACTTTGCCCTTTGCGGCATAGTCTAGCGCCTCATACAGATACTCCGGCCCGTTCTGGCTGGAACCAATCAGCCGCACGCGCTTGAACATGAGTTCAGGATTGTAGTTCAGCGGCTCGTGGCCAACTCCCATCAGAATGATGCGGCCATCGGGACGCATGCCCTTCGCCGCATCCGCGGTGGCGGCCCACGAATTCGAGGTCGCCAGCAAAACGTCCGCTCCTCCCGCGGCGAGCAGTTTCTCGCCGCTCTCAACCACTTCGTCGGCTCCCAACTCGCGAATCATCTTCTCCTTGTCTTTCGACTTGGTCACCGCGATGGTCTCGAAGCCCGACGCCTTGGAGTACTGCAGCGCCAGATGTCCGAGTCCTCCAATGCCAACCACTGCGACTCGCTCGTGCGGCTTAGGATCGGCCGCCCGCAGACCGCTCCATACGGTGTATCCCGCACAGAAAATCGGCGCAGCCTGCTCGTACGCAAGCGCGTCCGGAATCAGCATCGTCGCGTCCGCGTGGGCGAGCATGTATTCGGCGTGACTCCCCTGTGTGGAAATGCCGGTAGAGATGTTGTTCTGGCACAACTCCTTCTTGCCGCGCAGGCACCATTCGCAGCGCCCGCAGCCTTTTTGCACCCAGCCCACGCCGACCCGGTCTCCGACTTTGCGGGTGGTCACACCGGGACCAACTTCGACAATCTCCCCCACCGGCTCATGCCCCAGGACGCGCGGAAACTGCAGCGGGAACAGACCGTGGGTCAAATGCACGTCCGTATAACAGAGGCCACTAGCACGAATTTTGATGACGACTTGATTGGGACCGGCCTTGGGAGTCTCCCACTCTTTCACTTCCCACTTGCCATTAACAGAGGGAACGACTGCTGCTTTCATGAAGAACTCTCCTGGGGGATCGCTACCGCAGAATTGTCAATAATCTTTTCGTTGGATGCTCTCCCAACCCGGCGGATTCATTCCACCTGCCCTATTTGCGGTGCGAGTGCGGCCAACGGTAGACTTAGAAACGAACCATGTGGGGACAGCCGCCTCGGCTGTCCGTCGAGCCAAGCTCGACCTTCTTGCGCTTCGCTGCAGGAGAAGCCGCCCAAAAGGTGAACTTATGCTCGTCGTCATGAAGGCCCAAGCCACCGAAGAACAGGTGCACTCCGTTTGCCAGAAAATCGAAAAACTCGGATATCGCGCCCATCCCATGCCCGGCGCAACCCGCACCGCCATCGGCATCACCGGCAACAAGGGCGAGGTCGAACAGGGCACGCTCGAAGAGATGCCGGGCGTGCAGGAAGTCATCCAGGTCTCGAAGCCCTACAAACTCGTCAGCCGCGACGTCAAGGAAGACAACACAGTCATCACCTTCGCCGGAACCGCTGCCACCATCGGCGGCACCGGGCTCGCCATTGTCGCCGGCCCCTGCGCCATCGAGAACCGCGACCAGGCATTCACCGTGGCCGAGCGCGTGTGTCGCGCCGGAGCGCAATTCTTCCGCGGCGGCGCGTACAAGCCCCGCACGTCTCCGTATTCTTTTCAGGGACTCGGTGAGGAAGGCCTACGCATCATGGCCGAAATCCGCCAGCAGTTTGGCATGAAGATCATCACCGAGGCCATCGATCACGAATCGCTCGACCTGGTTGAAGAGTATGCCGACATGATCCAGATCGGCGCGCGCAACATGCAGAATTTCTCCCTGTTGAAGCGCGCCGGACGCTCCCGCAAGCCGGTATTGCTGAAACGAGGCATGTCGGCCACGCTGGAGGAATTCCTGATGGCCGCCGAATACATCTTGAGCGAAGGCAACTACAACGTGGCCTTGTGCGAGCGCGGCGTGCGGACCTTCGCCGACCACACGCGCAACACCCTCGACCTGAGCGTAGTGCCCGCCGTGCAGCGGTTAAGCCATCTCCCGATTCTGGTCGATCCCAGCCACGGCACCGGCAAACGCAACAAAGTCACTCCGTTATCGCGCGCAGCCGTCGCGGTAGGCGCCGACGGATTGATGGTGGAGGTTCACAATCAGCCCGATCAGGCGATGTCCGACGGCCCGCAGTCGCTCTTCCCCGATCAGTTCGACACGCTGATGGAGCAAGTGCGCCAGATCGCCGCGGTCGTCGGACGCACGGTCCCAGCGATCGGGGTGAGAGAAACAGTCGCGGCGAAATAAGGTGCCTCAACCTAGATTCGTCTCCCGCGAAGCAGAAGAGCCATTCCACCTTTAACCGGACAGGCATCCTCACTTGACTTCCCGACATCTCCTCTGATGATCGGGCGCGTAACTAAGGTCGGCATAGTCATGAGAGTAATACTGATAGCTTGCGGTCTAATCATTCCTCTTCTGTGTGCAGGTCAGCCTGCCCAGCCGTCGAAGATTCCCCCTTGCCGCCAAATGCCGGACGATCCGGCCAACTATGCGAGCAATATGGTTCGGCCGAAGTATCCGAAAGATGCACTCCGGAATGGTGTTGCCGGCAATGTCGAATTGCGGGCGGTGATAGCGCCCGACGGCCGCATGAAAGACCTCGCGGTTTTCAGCGGCAATCCCGAACTCGCAAGCAGTGCCATTGTGGCCATTCGAAAGTGGCGCTTCCATCCTGAAACAAGGCAGGGGCAGTCGGTTGAGACAGCCTTCAAGATTCACGTCCGGTTCAGTCTTCTGTTACGGGAAGCTAATAGCGATGTGGAACTGGAATCTCCTCCACTCGAGTCAGTAATTCAACCGAAATCTGGTCCGGATGTGGTCGGCCCCAGGCAAATCTATACTCCTGAACCGGAGTTTTCAGAGGCAGATCGAAAAAAGGGCGCACAAGGCAATGTTGGTATCGCTCTCGTTGTCGGTGCTGATGGCCTACCGAGAAACTTGCAGGTGACCTGCAGCTCTTTGCCAGACTCGAATGAAAATGCGTTAACCGCCGTGCGGCAATGGAAGTTCGCCCCGGGAACAAAGGATGGGAAGCCTATATCCGTGCCGATCGAGGTTGAGGTTTCATTCAAGCGCTTCTGAGCAAGTCATCGAGGAACAATCTTTCGTCCGGACGCGGGATTGACTTGTTGCATATTCCGCATAATCTGATAATCTGATTTTATGAAAAAGACGGTCATCTCGGTCACGGAGGCTGCCCGCAATTTTGCCGATTGCGTGAACCGCGTCCGTTACCAAAATATGACGTTCGTGCTGCTCAAGAACGGCACACCCGTCGCGCGCCTTGTTCCCGAGCAGAAGAAAAGTTGTACTGGGCCGGAGTTGGCAGAGGCATTGCGGAAGGTGGACCTGTCGGAGAGCGAGGCCAGGGCTTGGCATCGTGACCTGATGGCGGCTCGTAAAGCCTTGAAACCTCCTAAAGATAAATGGCGATAATTCTCGATGCCGATGTAATCATCAAAG
>PMUM01000052.1 GCA_003166855.1 Acidobacteriaceae bacterium
AGTTTTTCGGGGGCACGTCAACAGTTTCCCTTCCTGAGCGTCTAAACGCGAATCAAAACCCCGATCCGTCGCCCCGACTGGACAGGCTCGGATCCGGGAACCCCATCCGTCAGACGCTCGCCTGGCCCCCAGCGGTCCGGCGGCGCAACTGGGGCAAAAAGAAAAGGCGCCCGAAGGCGCCTTTTCTTACGTCACTGGCAGGTTGGTGGTTAGAAGACAATCCTCAGAGCCAACTGGGACTGGCGTGCGGCAGCAGCCGAGCCGATCTGACCGATGGAGCTGCTGCCGTAGGTGCTGGTTGGATTCACGAACTGCGTGTGGTTGAAGACGTTGTCGCTCTCAATGCGGGTCTGGATAGAGATGCCCCGCTCCGCATTGACGAGGAAGTTCTTGGCCAGAATCATGTTGGTGTTGTTCGTTCCCGGGCCGTGATAAGGATCGCGGTGCACGTTCCCGAAGCCGCCCAGCGGCTCAGGAGCGAACGCCTTCAACCCGTTGGAGAACCACTGCGACTGACCGCTGCCGAGGCGGACACGCGGATTGGCGAATTGCAACTGCGCCACCTGGTTCGGAACATCCGGGCAAGCATAGAAGTTCACCCCCGCTGCGCACCACAGCGACCGGGAGGTACCACCCGCATACGAGATGTCATACGGGAAGCCCTGGGCGAGGGTCATGATGCCGGAGATCTCCCAGCCAGCGAGAGCAAGGTTCTTCGCCGAGTAGGTGCTCCCGCTGAACTGCGGGATGATGTACAGCGGAGAGAACACGAAGTGGTTGCGGACGTCGAACGCCGAATCGCCGTAATTGAGCGCCTGGTCAAACTGGTTGTAGCCGCGAGAGCCGCTTTCGCCAAATCCGGCGTTCTCGAAGCTGGATGCATCGTCGAGCGCGTGGGCGTAGGTGTAGGCCACCTGGAACATGAGCCCGTGGGTCATGCCCTTCTGCACGAACACCTGCAGCGAGTGGTAGCTGGAGTTGGAGAAGGAACCGACGGTGCCGACGCTGGCGATGTTCGGGTCGTTGCCCACGGTGTTTTGCGGGTAGTAGAGCGGCTGATAGTTACGGTCCGCCTGGCAGGTGGTGTCGGTGAGGCATTCTGCGTGGCCGGCAGCCGTCTCCGCATCGGCCTCGTAGGTGACCTGATTGTGCCGGGCCAGCGATGCGACGTAGCTGACGCGGGCGACGGTGCTCGAGGGGAATTCACGCTCCACGCCGATCTGGATATTCTCGGCATAGGGAGCGCGGAAGCTCGGTCCGTAGGTGCTGATATCGAACGGTTCCACCGAGCTCCAGGTTGCCGGCGAAATCACCTGTCCCTTGTGCGGGAAGGCATAGGGGAACTTGTTGCCGTAGACCTTGCCGGTATTGATGTCCTGGTAGGGATTGGTGAAGGCGGGACCGGTGATGGTCGAATCCACACTGACATAATCCGTGTCGCCGCCTGAGTTCAGGCCGAAGGGAGGCGTTTCCAGGGTTTGCAGGGAGCTTTCTTCTTCGGTGCGGTCGTAGTAGATGCCGAAGCCGCCGCGAACGGAGAATTTCTTCGCGGAGCCGTCGGAGAGGAAGCCAAGATTGGGAGCCCACGCGAATCCGAACCGCGGCCCAACTTCCGAAAAGCGCGTCTTCGCCTGGCCGGAGTCGAGGCAGCCGCCCTCGCCAGGATAGGCGATGTCGGTGGGGGCGCCGGGGAAGAGGGTGGAGTTAAAGCCGTTGACGAAGCAGGCAATGCCTTCGCCCCCGTACTGATGGTTGCGCAGCGGCGTATCGATGGAATAGCCGAGACCGTAATCCAGGGTGAAGGAGTTGGTCAACTTCCACGAATCCTGCGCGAAGATGTAATTCAGGAAGGCATCGGCCTGGATGGTGGCGCCGGAGCCCTGGCTGTAGGTATCCGGCACACCGAGCAGAAAGTCCAAGGCGCCGTCGCCGGTGGTGAAGGGGCTGGCCGTATTGTCGAAGCCGAAGGCGCCGTTGTTCCGTGCGCCGAAGGGGTTGGAAACGTTGAAACGCTCGCCCTCATACCCGAACTTGAGCGCGTGGTTGCCGAGGACCTTGGAGACCGAGTCGTCCAGCTGGGTGGCCTGATCGATACGGGGCTGGGGACCGTTGGTGCTGAAGCCCAGTTCAAAGTTGACGCCATTGAGGCCGCTGACGCTCACGGCGGTCATACCCTGACCCGCGGTGTTCTCTGGAGTAATGTCAAACCCGACGCTGGAAGGAGCCACCGGGGTTTGGGGGATGACTGCCTGGTAGTTGAACCGCGTGTAATGCGCGGAAAGGTCGTTGACCAGGGTCGGGCCGAACTGATGCACATAATCGACGGTGATCTGGTTGATGTCTTCGGTATCCTGATCGCCGAATCCGGGAACCGTCGCGCCGGTGAAGGGTAGGGTCTCCGTTTCGTTGAGCCGGTGGTTGATGAAGATTCCGTAGAACTGATTCTGCGGGTTAAGAGAGAAATCGACCCGGCCGATGTACTGGTTGATGCTCTCCGGCACCACCGGCGTGAAGCTGTAACCATACGCGCCGTTGTTGGGGCTCGGGAGGAACTTCGTCATCAGGGTGTTCGCGACGGTGTTGAACCCACCCGTGGGGAACTTGCCGCCGTTCGAATACGCGCATTGGGCCCAGGTTTCGCCCGCCGTGGTGCAGCCTGGGATGGCGAGAGTGGACGGGATGGGAGTCGCGGTAAAGGAGCCCCACGTGGGGTTCGTCGTCGTGGGCGGCGCGCCAGCCGCACCGGCGTCGGCGGAGAAGTCGCCTCCGCGCTCGGCGGTGGAGAGGACCAGGGGGTTGCCGCCGCTTTCAGGGGTAATCTGCCGCGTTCCCTGATAGGCGAAGAAGAAGAACAGCTTGTCCTTGATGATCGGGCCGCCCACTGTGGCGCCGGGGATGTTCTGGTGGTACTTGGAAACCTCGGCCGCGCCGGTGGTCACATTGTGGAAGAAGAAGTTCGCGGTGTTGAGGAAGGTGTCGCGGTAGTACTCGAAAGCGACGCCGTGGATGTGGTTGGTGCCTTCCTTGATGGTGGCGCTGACGATGCCGCCCGAGTTGCGGTCATATTCCGCGTTCAGCGGGCCGTCGATCAGGTTGAACTGATCGATCGCGTCGAGGTTGGGGGCAATGGCCAGAGTGTTCAGCGCGATGTCGTTGGTGTCAGCGCCATTGATCAGATACTCAGATTGCTGGGTCTGCGCGCCGCTGACGGAATAAGCGCCGCTGAAACGGTCGCTGGACATCTGCACACCAGGCAGGGTCAGCTCCAGCCCCGTAAAGTTGCGGCCGATGAGGGGCAGCTGTTCCATCTGCTCGGAATTAACGACGTTGCTCAGCTGCATGTCGGTGGTGTTCACCTGGACCGCGGCAGCATTGACCTGGACGATCTCAGACGTGGAACCGACCGTGAGCTGGATCGGCTCAACATATTCCTGGTCAATCGTCAGCACGATACCGTTGGCTGTAAATGTCTTGAACCCCGCTGCGGTCGCGGTGATGGAGTAAGGTCCGACCGGAAGCTGCTGAAACAGATACACACCATCGGAGGCAGAGACGGTATCGAACTTGACGCCGGTCGCGGCGTTGGTGGCGGTGATTTTGACATTGGCAATGACCGCGTTCGACGGATCGGTTACAACACCCTTGATGCGGCCGTTGACGTCTGCCGCATAGGCCGTGCCCAGTGCAGCGATCAGAGTGATTGCGAGAGCGAACCGTTGCCAGAAATGCACCTTGGTCATGACTTTATCGATCCTCGTGGTGTTGAAATATTGAACCAGCCGAACTGGAATCAATCTGGAATCCAGTTCCCCATCGGAAAGAGCCTTGGTTGGGAGGGACAACCCCTTATTGGCAATTTGCTGGCCAATTGGTCACTTCTGCCTTCCGGGTCCTGAGCGGGGGATTGTCACGAAATTGTTAGAGTCTGATATCTAATTGATGAAAATGTGTTTATAGGTTTATGGGACATGCCGTGGAGGGCTATCGTTTTATACAACATGATGGCGAAATGATTACCATATAGATACCGATCGCCTGGAACGATAATCCAGAATTTCATAACACTTCAGTGGCAATGTATGGCATCTGAGAGCCACCCATTACCCTGGGGAGATGCCCACACCACCCAACCCCCGGAAAAGGCCCCCCGACGCTCCTGCGGCCGTGGGTTAGGGCCGCGGGCCATCTATGAAAGAATGTGTCCAGTGCCTCGAAGAGGAGGCAATCGATGAACACCCTCAAGACTGCATTTCTGCTGACCGCCCTGACTCTGCTTCTGGTTTTCATTGGAGAGCGAATCGGCGGCGAAAACGGCATGATTCTCGCCTTCCTGATCGCCGCGGCGATGAATTTCTTCAGCTATTTCTATTCCGACAAGCTGGCCCTGGCCATCTATCGGGCGCAGCCGGTGACGCGCGAGCAGCTGCCCCGCGCCTATGAGGTTGTGGAGCGGATGACGGGGCGGCTGGGGCTGCCGATGCCGAAGATTTATGTGATCCCCACCGACGCGCCGAATGCTTTTGCGACGGGACGCAATCCGAAACACGCTTCGGTGGCCGTCACGCACGGCATTCTGCAGCTGCTGAATGACGAGGAGCTGGAAGGCGTGCTGGCACACGAGCTGGGGCACGTGAAGAATCGCGACATTCTCACCAGCTCCATTGCGGCGACGGTGGCGGGCGCGATTACGCTGGTGGCTCGCATGGGCTGGTTTGCTGAGATGTTTGGCGGATTCGGCGGTGGCGGCGGCGACCGCCGGCGTGGAGGCGGCATCAGCGCGCTGTTCATGCTGATCCTTGCGCCGATTGCGGCGATGCTGATTCAGCTTTGGATTTCGCGCACGCGCGAGTATGAGGCGGACGCTACCGGCGCCCACATCACGGGAAATCCTTATGCGCTGGCAAGCGCCCTGGAGAAGCTGGACGCGTATTCGAAACGCGTGCCGATGCCGGGAACGGCCACGACGGCGCATTTGTTCATCGTGCAGCCGCTGCTGAGCCGTGATGACTTCGCGGGTCTGTTCTCGACCCACCCACCGATCCGTAAACGGATCGAGCGGCTGATCGGGCGGCCCAGTGTTTATGGGGCTCCGCGCTAGCCGGAAGCCGGTAGCTGGAAGCTGGAAGCTGGTAGCGAGGAGCCGCAGGGAACCAGGTTCGCGGCCCCGCTGACTGCTGCCTCTATTTCGCCCAGCCGAGGCCGTCGGCTCCTTTGCCTGCGTCGATGAGCTTCTCAGTTTTCCATGTTGCGAGGTTGACAGCGGCGACCTGGCCGGTGCCCATGCAGGACACGAAGGCGACCTGGCCGTCGGGACGGATGAGAATCTCCTGCGGAGATTTCGCCACGTTCACCGTGCGCGCGAGCTGGAGCTTGTCGAGATCGACGACGGCGATGACGTTCTTCGATGGGATCGCAACCAGCAACCAGCGGCCGTCGTGCGTGGCCGCCGCGCCGTAGCCCATGCCGGGCAGATCGACCCAGGTTTTGAGTTTGTTGGCGGCTGCGTCGATGACGGCGAGGCGCGGCTGCGCAACATCCGAAGTGAAGACGAGCCGGTCGTCGCGCGAGATGGCGATGCGCTGGATCTCTCCGGCCACCGGGATCACGGCGACGGTCCTGCGTCCCACCATGTCGAGCACGGAGACGGTGCCTGGCCCAACGTTGGCGGTGTAGCCGAGCTTGCCGTCGTGGGAGAGCGCGAGCATGTGCGATTCTTTCTGGCCGGTAGGGATTTTGCCGACGATCTTCAGCGTGGCCGGGTCGACGATGGTGATGGCGTCGTCGAGTTCGGTGGTGACGTAGAGCAGGCCGCTGGCGGGATCGAGCACGGGGAGGTGGGGGCGGACGCCGTGGCCGAAGTCGACTACGCCGGTGACCTGTTCGATGCCGAGATCGATGACGAGGAGCTTGTTGCCGTCGATGCCGGGCTTGCCCACGCCGGAATTGCCGTAGATGGGCAGGAATGCCCGGTGGCCATCGGACGATGCGGCGATTTCATGACCCCACTGACCGGGGATGTCTTCGGCAATGGTCGATACCCGCGTGCCCGCGGCTGGGTCGATGAGGCTTACGGTGCGATCGCTTTGATTGGCGACGAGCAGCTTCTGTGCGGCGGCGCCGGCGGTGATAAATGTAACAATTGCAAGCACAAATACAGTCGTTCGTTTGTTCATAGCCGCCACTATATCGCGCTCCCCCGCTGCACTGCCACCTGATGGGCGCGGGTCTGGCTGGCCGCGGCGCGCCGATGGCTGTACCCTTTCCTGCATGAAGACTCTGCTGCGCACCATCGTGTGGCTCGCCCTGGTGGTCTGGCTGGGCGGGCTGCTGTTCTTTCCGTTCACTGCTTTCGCCGCATTCAGTACGCTCACTGACACCCATGCCGCCGGCACGATCGTGGCGAAGTGCCTCGGCGTGCTCCATCATGAGGGGTTCATTGCGGGCGCGGTGATCGTGCTGGTGCTGGGCATTGGCTATTTCCTGCGCAGTTTTCGCATGAGCACGGTTTTGCTGGGCATCGTGGTCACGCTGCTGATGCTCGGCTGCACGGCGTGGTCGCAGTACCGCATCATTCCGCAGATGGAGCGCGACCGGATCGCGGCGGGCGGAGCGATCGACGCGGTCCCGAAGACCGATCCGCGGCATGTGGACTTCGATCGCCTGCATCATGTCTCCACCGATGTGGAGGAGGCCGTGATGGTCGGAGGGTTCGTTCTGCTGATTTTGCTGGCGCGGGATTTTTTAGTTTTTGGCTGAGAGTGCTTCGAGGCCGCCGTTAGTCGTCGCCGGCGTTCTCTGCCAGCGCTGCCGCTACTGCGATGTTCTTCACGAGATCCGCGGGCACGCCGTGGCGCTGCTGCAGGTATTCCGGGCTGTTCCATGAGAGCCACACGGCTCCCTCGCTGTCTTCGGAGACGAGAATTTTCAGCGGCAGATCGATGGCGATGCTGGGCGCAGCGAGCATGACCGGCGTGCCGCCTGCTGGATTGCCGAAGATCAGCAGTTTGGTCGGGGGCATCTGCATACCGGCCTTTTGCGCCTCGCCGCTGTGATCGACGAGCGCGAATAAAGTCACGCCCTTGGCCTGCAGCAGGTTCTCCAGCCGCATTACGGTCTCATCGACCGAGTGCTGACTTTGCCGGCTCACAATTCCGTTTTCCGTTTCGACCACGGCGACCTCCTTCAATGCACACGAGAAAAGGATGCGCGAACCCACGATCCGGCGTCAGCCTCGCGTACAAAAATTAACAAGCCGGAGTTCCGATCGCCGGCTACTTCGCGGGCGAATCCTTCACGGGCACGATCGTCATCTCGGGAAACTCGATTCCCTTGTGCCCGTCGCGCCCCTCCACCATGGCGTTCATCTTGTCCCAGTACGCCTGAATGTCGGGCGGGACGTTGTCCGGGATGCCGTGTGCGCGCCAGCTCAGAATCTCTACCACGATAGGTTTGCCGTTTTCTTCGCCGCGCAGCAGCACGTGCGGTGTGGGCATGACCATGTCACGCTCACGCAGCGCGGCCCAGTAGTCCGGCATCATCTTCACGAAGGCGTCGATCTGCCCGGGTTTTACGCGGAAGGTGGCCATCACGGTTTCCGGGGTATCCGGAGCTGCGTCCTGCGGGATCGCCGCGGGCGCCAGCGTCATGGTCAGCACGGCCGCCGCCGCGGCCGCGAGAATTTGTCTGCCGTATTTCATACACTCTTCTCCTCTTCGTGGTTGCGGGACACTTCCGACATCAGCGCCAGAGTGTTGCCCGCCGGATCTTTCAGGGTCGCGAGCCAGAGGTCGTGACTCTTCATGCGCGCGACCAGGTGCGGCTCCTGCTCGAAATGTACAGCTTTCTCTTTGAGCGCTGCGTGTGCCGCCTGAATGTCGGGTACACGAAAATACAGGATTGTCCCGCTCGTCACTGTGGGGTGCTCACTGGTCCCGATCAGAAGCCGGATAGTCCCACACTGAAAAAACGTCATAACGCCTGCATCGAAGAGGAATTTCATTCCCAGCACGTCACGGTAGAAGGTCTTTGCTGTTTCCTGATTGTCGACGGTAAGCGCGATCTGGCCGATCTCGTCCAGGTGCACTGTCCCAACGCTGCTTTCCATGATCGTCTCTCCATTTCATTAGCTGAGCTAATGATTTATAATGGAGCCAGACGAGAGCAAATGTCAAGCGAGGCGCGAATGAGGCCGGAACAGACTGCGGAACAGATACACTCCGCGGCCATTCATCTGCTGCGGCGGCTGCGGCAGGTGGACGCGGCGAGCGGTTTGAACAGTCCGCGGCTGTCGGCACTGTCGGTGATTGTGTTTGCGGGCCCGCTGACGCTGGGACAACTGGCCGACGCGGAGCAGGTGAAGCCGCCGACGATGACGCGCATCGTGCATGCTCTGGAGGCGAAGGGGTTGGTGAGGAAGATCGCCAATCCGGAGGACCGGCGCACGATTCATCTGGCCGCCACGATGAAGGGGAAGCGCCTGCTGCTTGCGGCGAGGCGGCGGCGCATTGGGCCGCTCGCCGACGGGATCGGGAGGCTTTCGCACGGCGAGCAAGAGACGCTGCACACGGCCATGGCGATCCTCCTCGGACTGGTCCGCGAGCTTTGATGCTGGATTCATCGTCAACTCGGGAACCGGAGGGGCCAAAACTCCGTACGAGGCTTCAGCACGAAGGGTGAGGTCGCCAGGTTGAAGCTATCCATCGACAACGTTGGCAAGTGTTATGGCGGGAAGTTCTGGGCTCTGCGGCGCTTCAGCCTTGAGCTGAAGCCAGGAGTGCTGGGATTGCTCGGACCGAACGGCGCGGGGAAGACGACGCTGATGAGCGTGCTGGCGACGATCACGCGCGCCAGCGAAGGCAAGGTGACGTGGAACGGCACGGATCTGGCGGCCGATCCGAACCAGCTGCGCGCGGTGCTCGGGTATTTGCCGCAGGATTTCGGCGTTTATCCCAACCTGAAGGCGCAGGAATTTCTTGAATATCTGGCCGCGGTGAAGGGACTCGACGCGGCGGCCGCGCGACGGCGCATCGATCAGCTGCTGAATGTCGTCAACCTGTCCGATGTGCGCACGCGTCCGCTGGGTGGATTCTCCGGGGGCATGAAACAGCGGGTGGGCATTGCGCAGGCGCTGCTCAACGATCCGCAGTTGCTGATTGTCGATGAGCCCACGGCGGGACTGGACCCGGAGGAGCGGGTTCGCTTTCGCAATTTGCTCTCGGAGCTGTCGGGCGAGCGGATTGTGATTTTGTCGACGCACATTGTTTCCGACGTGGAGGCGACGGCCACTGACATTGCGCTCATCTCGAACGGCAGTTTGGTGGCGCATGCGCCGCCGGAGGAGCTGCTGCGCAGAGTGGAAGGGCGCATCTGGGAGTGGGTGATTCCCAGCGCCGATCTGAACGCGGTGAAGCAGGTCTACCGGGTGAGCAGCACGATGCGGCGCAGCGATGGTGTGCACGTGCGCGTGATCACCGCGGAGCCGCCCGCGGGCGCGCAGCCCGTCTCGCCGACGCTCGAGGATGCGTATCTCGACGCGCTGTCGACGTATCGGGCGGCGGGGTTGGCCGCGTGAACAGCGGCCGCGTTCTGTGGCATCTGGTGAAGGCGGATTTTCTGACGCGCGTGCGACGGACCAGCTTCCTGGTGACGCTGGGAGGCGCGCTCTTCCTGGGCTACCAGGTATTCGCGGGCCATGTGGTGATGCGTCTGGACGATTACCGCGGGATTTACAACTCCGCGTGGGTGGGCGCGCTGATGGGCGTGGTCACCAGCACATTCCTCACCCTGGCCGGTTTCTACATCGTGAAGGGCTCGATCCTGCGCGACGAGACGACGCGCGTGGGCCAGATTCTCGCCGGCACACCGATGAGCAAGAGCTTTTACACGGTTGCGAAATTCCTGGGCAACTTCGCGGTGCTGGCGGCAATGGTGGCGGTGATGGCGGCAGCGGCGCTGTGCATGCAGATGCTGCGCGCCGAGGATCGCACGGTTCATTTGTGGACGCTGCTCTCGCCGCTGCTGCTCTACGCGCTGCCGGCGATGGCGTTTGTGGCGGCGCTGGCGGTGCTGTTTGAAACGCTGCCTCTGCTGCGCGGCGGCCTTGGCAACGTGATCTGGTTCTTTGCATGGACAGGTCTGATCGTTGCGGGTGTGGCGCCCGCGGCGACGCATGGCGGGCAGTTGAGCCGCGCGGATTATTTTCGCGACTTCACCGGCATGCCCACGATGATGGAGCAGATGCGCAGCGCCGTGCTCCAGGTGGATCCCAATTTCCAGAATGGTTTTTCGCTGAGCATCGGAGGGGCGCCGCCGGTCCATCGCTTTCTGTGGACCGGGGTGCAGTGGGACGCCACAAAAGTGGCGGCGCGCCTACTCTGGTTCGGCTATGCGCTGGCAGCAGCGCTGCTGGCGTCGGTGTTCTTTCATCGTTTCGACCCGGCGCGGGGACGGTTCGCGCGCAGACCTGAGGAGACGGCCGAGCGCGCACCAGTTCTGGAGCTGGCGGCGGCGAGGCAGCTGGTGCAGAGCGATCCGTGGACGAGCCGGTTGACGCCGCTGCCGCCTGCCAGCGTGCAGAACCGATTCTTCTCGGTAGTGGTGGCCGAGCTTCGCCTGATGCTGCAGGGGCATCGGTGGTGGTGGTACGCGGTTGCCGGCGGCCTCTTCATTGCATGCCTCGCTGCTCCGCTGAGCGCGTCGAGTGGCGGGATTATTTTGGCGGCGTGGATCTGGCCGATTCTGGTTTGGTCGCAGATGGGGAGCCGTGAAGCGCGGTACGCTACGGGCTCGCTGATTTTCTCCGCACCGCATGCGCTGCAGCGGCAGCTGCCGGCGGTGTGGGTGGCTGGAGTGTTGGTGACGCTTGCCACTGGTGGCGGGCTTGCGATTCGTTTGCTGATCGCGGGCGATGTGCGGGACCTCGCGGGATTCGCGGTCGCGGTTTGTTTCATCCCGAGTCTTGCGCTGGCGCTGGGAGTGCTGACCGGCAGCAGCAAGTTTTTCGAGGCGCTCTATACGGCGTGGTGGTACACCGGCGCGGCGCATCATCTGCGCGGCGGAGACTTCACGGGCACGGTCGCGGCGAGCAGCCGGCCGGTGATGTATCTGGTGCTGACGGTGGTGCTGCTGGCTGCGTGCTGGGGGCGGCGGCGGACGCAGCTGGCTTACGCGTGACGGCGGAGAAGTAAATCCGCGGCGACGAAGACGAAGAAGATGACGGCGATGACGCCATTCATCATGAAGAACGCGGCGTTCATGCGCGTAAGGTCGCGCGGCGAAACAATGAGGTGTTCCCACAGCAATAACGCGGCGACCGCGACGATGCCCACGGCGGCAATGGGGCCGAGGTGGAAGAGCACCGCGAGCCACACGAGCAGTCCTAGCATGAGCAGGTGCATGATGCGCGCGATCCAGAAGGCAGGCGCGAGGCCGAGTGTTGCGGGAATGCTGAGGAGTCCGGTAGAGCGGTCGTGCGCTTCATCCTGGCAGGCGTAGAGGACGTCGAAGCCCGCAACCCAGAAGAGGACCGCGGCGGTGAGAACCAGGATGCGCGGATCGAGCGAGCCGCGGATGGCGATCCATGCGCCGGTGGGCGCGATGCCGAGCGCGAGTCCCAGGAAAAAGTGCGACCAGCGCGTGAAGCGCTTGGTGTAGGAGTAGAGGAACAGCACCGCCAGGACTATCGGCGCGAGGATCAGCGTGAGGCGGTTGAGCCGCCAGGCGCCGAGCAGGAAGACCAGGGACATGAGGGCCGTGAATCCCGCGGCAAAGCGGGGCGTGAGCAGGCCTGCGGGGATCGCGCGCATGCGGGTGCGGGGATTGGCGGCGTCGAGGTCGGCATCGGCCCAGCGGTTGAAGGCCATCGCAGCGGAGCGCGCGGCGATCATGCACATCACGATCCACGCGAGCTTTGCAAGCGGTGGCCAGCCGTGCGAGGCGAGCATGGCTCCGGTGAGCGCAAAGGGGAGCGCGAAGACGGAGTGCTCCCACTTGATCATTTCGAGCGTGACGCCGATGCTGCGGAGCAGAGGCACAAAGACAGGATATAGGGGATAGGGTGCAGGGCGCAGGGGCACCCTCGTGGGGCGAGGGTGCCGAGGCCGATTACTTTCCAGGTTTCTCTTTGCCGCCGTTGGCGACCTCCAGATCGTTGGTGACGCTGAAGACACCGGGAACGGTGTTGGCCTGGATGCCGGCTGCGTCCTTCTGCGACTGAGTGTCCACGGTGCCGTAGAGAGTCACGTGGCCGTTCTCTACCTGAATGCGGATCGGCTTCGCCGGATCGATGAGGTACTGGTTCAGCATCGGGAAGCTGTAGACCGCGCGAAAGACCTGGCGGCGGATGCGGTCGTCGTTCGGAGAAACCGGATCGACCTGAATGTTGTCGATGAGGTCGCGAACGCCTTTGGTGTTGGCCACGATGGCGACAGCGTCAGACGCATCGACGGGACCGTAGGCATGACCGCCGAGTGTGGCGACGCCGTTCTGCACCTGCACGGTGATGGCGTCGAACGCCGTGGTTCCGTAGCCGACCATGTCGTAGGTGATGGCCTTCAGCAGTTTTTCCTGGAGCTGCTGATCGGGAACCTCGGCGCCGGCAACTTCGATGTCGTTGCGAACCGCGGTGACACCTTTGACGTGGTGGACTTTCTGATCCGCGTTGATCTTGTTTGCTACGAGGTCAACGGTTCCGGTCAGCGTGACAACGCCGTTCTCGACCGACGCCTGAATGCCTTTGAAGCGCGACGCGCTGAGGGCTTTCTGAACGCTCGCCTGCACGTCGGAATCGCCTTGCGCAAAGACCGCGGGAACAGCAAGAGCCGCGGCAAGAATGAAAAGCAGTGCTTTCTTCATAGTTTTCTCCCAGGCTGTCTCCTGGAATCTTTTTGGGGATTTCCGGCCGGGATTGTCCTCGCCGGGGAGACTAGCCTTCGGTCTATTCAGACACGGGAACAGGGCTTTTGGATGCGTGAAATGCGAGAAAATTCGCGCCAAGACGGCAATTTTTGAGTGGCACCGAACGAATGTTCTGAAGGGATTGCGGGCGCGGGCCGGGGCAACCGCGTGGCGCTAGTGATAGCGCCGGTGGAGGCGGAAAATGAGCGAGAAAACGCCCGATTCATCGCGCACCGCGACGACGGAAAAGTCGGGCGTGACGCGCCACTCACCCTGAATCAACTGCTCTGCTGTTGAATTGACGTTGGTGGCATAGGTAAGGGTAGCGTTCTTCGAGATGGGCTCTTCGACAGTGATGCGCGCGGTCGCGTTGCCGACGCCGCTGACGAAGGTGGGATCGATACGCACGCTGCCGCCGCCGAAAAGTTTTTGAATCCGATTGCTGAGGGTTGCATTGAGGGCGCCGCCGAGCAGCGAGTCCGCGGTGGAGTTGACGCCGGCCTGTTGCTGCTCAGAGCTGTAGATCTGCTGCTCCTCCTGGGTGCGGCCCATGGCCAGCAAGGAGAAGATGTCCTGCTCGGAAAGCGGGGGCTCGGAGCGGAAGGTCGGATTCAGTTTGGTGGTCGGGCCCTGCAGGGCAATGGTGACGGTGTAGTTCTCCACGGTGGTAGTGGCGGTTAGATCGAGCACGGGCTGGATGCGCACGGGATTGGTGAAGTAGATCTCGCCGTGCTGCAGCTCGAATTTCTCGCCGTTGAAGGTGGCTCGGCCGTCGGTGATGGTGACGCGGCCCAGAACCGTGGGCTGGGCGAGGGTGCCGCGGACAGCGAGGTCGACGTTGCCGGCCAGGCGGGCGAAGGAATTCTGGAAATTCAGCGAGGGCGCGGAAGTGATGCGAATATTGAGCCGCACTTTGTTAGTGGGCGACGCGGGATTGGGGGGCAGCGAAACGCCGCTGCTGTTGGCGAGCGAGGCAAAATCGACGTCGGGATTGACGGAGAATCCGGTGAGCATCACGTGGCCGCTGACGAGCATGCTGGCCTGGTTCCCCTGGACGTGAATCTGCGCACTGGCCGTGGAGGTGACGCCCTCGGGGTAGCGAATGCGCACATCTTTGGCGTCGGCGGTGAGGTCGGCGTAGAGGCCGTGATGATAGGTGGCGAAGCCGCCGAGCTTGATGAGGCCGCCGCCGCTGTAAGCGGTGACGTCTTTGAAGTCGAGCCGGTCCTGATCGAAGACCAGCTCGCCGTTCATGCGGCTGAGGCCGTTGACGTAGTCTTCGAGCGCGACGTTGACGTTGGTGAACTTCACGTTGCCGGTGAGGTCGGGGTTGGGCACCGTGCCTTCGGCGCTCACGGTGAAGTCCACGTGGCCCGAGGAGACGATGTCGGTATCGAGGGTCTGCGCGAGCGCCATGTTGACCGATCCTTTGGCGCTGCCGTGAATCGGCCTGGGATTGTCGAAGACCCCGATCGATCCCTCGGTGCGGAGATCGGTATCGGGGCCGACGATGTGCAACTCGTCCATGCGGAAAGTGCCGTCGCGGAGGGTTGCATGCACCTGGCCGTCGCTGTGGATGGGCACGTCTTCCAGAGTGATGGCGAGCTGGCTGAGGCGGACATCGCCGTTCAACCGCCTCGGAGTGCGAAGCGGACCGGAGACAGTCACCGATCCGGCGATGGATGAGCTGCCGCGGATGCCGGTGACGCTGAAGGTGCGCAACAGTGGATCGATGTTGAACTGGTCGATGTTGAGGCTGGCGTTGGTTTCGTAGTCGCCGGTGAGCTGCGTTTCGCCTTTCAGGTTCAGCGTGGATGCATTCATGTGCGCGCTCATCTGCATTTCGAGCGCGCGGCCCTGGGTGTGGGCGTCGGCATCGACGTAGCCTTTGAATTCGCGTGCGAGCTCGAGGTTGCGGACGTGCATGCTGGCGGTGACTGAGGGCTCTTCGATGGTGCCGCTACCCTTTGCTTCAAAGTCCACCGTGCCCAGCACCGGGTACTGCTCGTTCTGGAGCAGCCGGATGTGGGCCAGCTCGAAGCCGCTGCCTTGCAGGTTGAAGTGGGCCGTTTTCGCTGTGAAGTTGTAGCCGGCGTCGCCGCTGATGTGGCCGCCATCAACCTCGAAGAGGAGATGATCCGCGTCCAATTCCCGGCCGCGGAACTGCACATCGCTGGTGAGCGAGCGATAAGTCTCGCTGTAGATGACGCCGCCGGTGACGCTGACCTGGCCGGTGCCGTTGAGGTCGCCGATGGTGCCGTCGGTTTGGGCTTGGAGGTTCAGAATTCCGGAAACCGGATAGCTCTTGCCGGTGAGCGCGATCCATTGTGCGATGTCGGCGTTCTTTACCTGGACGCGGGCGTGAATCGTGGAGGTATCGGCGAAGAGATCCTTCGGGGCATTCGGACGTCCGTGCACATCGCCGGAAAACTGAATGGTGGTCTTGCCCTGGACCAACGTGCCGAGGCTCACCGAGAGCGATCCGAAATTATAAGCGGCGTCGGTGGTGAGGCTGTCGAAGTGGAGATTGGCGGCTGCCTGCGTCGATAGCGGCGTTGGGCCTTGCGGAGCGATATTGAAGTCGGTCGCCTGCAGGTGGCCCTGGAAGTTGGGTGCATCGAGGCTGCCGGTGACTGTGCCATGGAACTGCGCCTCGCCGTGGAGCTCGGCGGGGATGGGCGTGGGTTGGCCAGGAGCGGAGATGCCGAAAGAGGCGAGCATGGGATTGAACTCGGCGACGTTGCGGGTGACGAGGCTCGCGTCGAGCTGCGACTTGCGTGTCATTGGATAGACGCCCAGGCTGCCAGTCATCTGAATTTCGGAACCGGGCGTGTGGATGTCGAAGGTGCGGATGAGGACGGAGCCGCTGCGATTCGTGTACTCCGCTTCGACCACGCCGTTGACGGGGACTTCATCGGGGCTGGGCGTGTGCGGCGGAGCCAGGGTGACCTTGACCTCGCCGATGAGGTTGTCGGGGTTGCCGGTCCAGTTCACATTGGCGGTGCCTGCGGCGGAGGTATCGAAGCCGAGGCGGCGGAAACGCTTCGGAGCAACGGTGTCAAGGAGCGAGTCGAGGGTGAATCCTGCGAGTTGCGTGCGGATGGTGCCTTGTTCCTGCTCGGCCTTCGGCGATGTCTGGCCGGGTTGCGCAGGCGCTGGCGCGAGCCAGTTCACGATGCGCATTTCGCCGGTGATGGCGCCGCCGGTAGCGAGCCGCGCATGAATGCCGGTGACGGCGATCAGATCCTGGGTGATGTGCGCGACCGCGTCGGCAGTGATGCCGTTAGCGCTAACCGAGCCGGTGCGATACGCGCCGCCGCTGATGCGCGCGTTGCCATCGACGACGAACTGCAAGCCGGCGCCGTGCCCTTTGGCTTCCAGTTGCGCCGTGCCGCCGTCGAGGCCTGGCGTGCCGGTGAGGGCGCGAATCTCCAGCGCGTCGATGGCTCCGTTCATCGCGAACTGCCACTGCGGCGCGGCGAAATTATTCAGCGAACCGCTGGCGCGGAGGACCGTTTTCTGTTTCTTGCCCTGCGGGCCGCTCTCGAGGACGAGCGAAACCAGGTCGGCGTTATTGCGGCCCATGTCGACTGAGGCATCGACGATGGAGTGAACCGGCGTGTCGGCTCCGCGCTGCGCCACCACGTCTTCGGCATGCAGCGTGGCGACGTAGCGATCGCGGAGCGGGACATAGTTGACCTGCGCGGCCAGATTGTTCACGGACAGATTGAAGGGGATCTGCCGCTCGTTGAGGATGGCGACGCCGTTATTGAGAACGGTGCGGCCGACGGCGAGGTCGAAGATCTGATCCGTCGTATTGCCGGTGGATGGATGCCTGGGCCGGGGCTGATTCGTCGATCCGTCGGGGTAGACGATGAGGTGAATCACGGGATGGTCGGCTTCGAGGTAATTGAGCCCGATTTTGGCGCGGAAGAAAGACAGAATCTGCAGGCGCACAAAGAGGCGGTCGACGTGGGCATAGGGAACCTGGTCCGCAGCTTCGAGCCCGTGAATGGTCAGGTCGTCGGTTTCGAATTCAAGATGGGTGAGGCGCCAGGTGAATTTCTTCAGCTCAACGCGGCCGCCGGTGGACTTTTCCAGGTCGGCGATCACAACGCGGCGTACGCGGTTCTGGAAGGACGACGTGCTGGCGACCCACGCGAGCAGTCCGCCGAGAACGGCCAGCACGGCCAGAGTCCAGAGCGCGCCGAAGACGATGAGGTTCCGCACGCGATGAGGATGGCGCAGACGCGGCGGCTTCTGTTCGCGGACAGGCTCGTTTTCCGCCGTTGGCTGTGGCATGGCGTTCATTGGTTCACTGCCGGTTTGGGTTCAAGATCGGCGCTGTAGGCCTGATCGTCGATCTGCACGTTGCCCTGGTCGCGCAGGCTGGACAGCCAGTCCTGGAAGAGGCCGCTGACCTGCTGCTGTAACAGGATCTCCTGAATCCGGCCGGAAACCTCGGTCAAAGGCGGCGCCTTCTGATTATCTTTGGCGAGCGCGGGCACCAGGGTCTTCTGATAATACGTCGCAATCTGATCCTGGGAGATACGAATTCCGCTGCGGAAGCGGAGATCGATAAAGCGCAGCATGGCCATCCGCTGGCTCCAGCGCTGGTCTACCAGGGCGGAGTCGAGATCGTTGGAGTGCAGAAAGCCGTCCCACCCCTTCGACGTCTGGCAATGGACTTTCTCGCAGGCGGGGATCTGCCTGCGCAATTCGACGAGAGATTTGTCGACTTCTTCCTTTGGCGTCGAGGTTGACTGCTGCTGTTGTTCCATCTGATCGAGGATGAGGGTGCGATCGATGAGCCGGCGCAGCGCGAAGTCCGGCGTGTTTTGGCCGGGAAGTATCTGCAACGGCTCCAGCGCGGAAAAGTGCATCTCCTGCTCGACATCGCTCTGGAGGATGACGCTGGAGCCGATGTTGGCCACCACGTGATCCAGTTCGATGGGCGGGTCCGCCGCGGGCGACGACGAGGGCGGCGGGGGCGCCTGAGGAGAGGGGCTCTGCGCGCGCGTCCCCGACGACGCGACGATGCAGATGGCAAGCAGGACGGCGATGCGCGCGCTGGTGGTCATCAGAATGCCTGCCCGATGCTGAAGAAGAAGTTAAAGTGTCCGGCCTGGCCTGCGCAGGGCGGAGTCAGGGACGAATTCGCACAGGAATTGGAACTCGACGTCGACGTGGTTCCATAGTTGATGATGACTGGATAAACCGGTGGATTGAGGTTATAACCCACGTCGAACCGAATGGGGCCAATGGGGGTGTGATAGCGCGCCCCAAGGCCCAGGGTATGCGCGAAGTCGTTGAAGTCGCACTGGCCGGTCGGATTGGTGCTGGAGGAGCGGGTCACCTGCTGCTGCGCCGCCACAGTCAGGTAAGGCGGCGAGGTGCAGGTATAACTGTGAGGCTGCTTGATGCGAATCGCGCTCGGCCAGATGTCAGAAGAGTTGTTGAATACGTTCCCCATATCGTGAAAGACGACGAATCCGAGCGATCTGCCGAAGTACGGAAGCTGCGGGTTAGGAAAGCGCAGCTCCGTCTGATTGACAAAGGCGCCGGCGCCGCCGATGGGAAAGCCGGTGAGGGAGTCGCGCGGACCGGCGGAGTTCAGGGGGAAGCCGCGCAGCGACTCCGGCCCGCCGGCGTACAGCCGTTCCGGCAGCGGAATGGACTCATACCTGGCTTCTCCGAAAACACGTTCCATGCCGAAACGGGTATTGCGGGCGATGATGTATCGCTTTTGCCTGCCGAGGGCGTGATACGTGGCGTTGGACCAGTCGAAATGCGCGTAATTCGCCTCGGACGAGAGAAACACATTATCCGTGGCGAAGATCTGGATGCTGTTGTACATGCCGGTTTGGGCGTCGAGAGGCTCCGGCCGCCGCGTGTCGTGAATCCAGGTCAGCTCGGGGCCGCCGACGCGTACCGGCTCGGACAGCAGCGGAATCAGGTTGGGCGCCACCTGGATGGTGTTGGGATCGACCTTCACGCGGCGAAAAGAAATCTGATAGATCAGCGTGTCGATCAGGTTGGGATGCTGGGTCGCGCGCACATCGGCTTCCGCGGTGGAGGAGGCGAAGGTCACCACGTTCTGGGCGTTGATGTAGCCGCCGCCAAAGGAGAAATCGAAGCTGGGGTGGTTGAGAAATCTCGGCCAGTTGTAATTGGCTGTGAACTGCTGCTCCAGCGATCCATATTCCGACTTGAAGCTGATGGACTGATTTCTACCCCACAAATTGATGCGCGAAACGTCGAGCTCCACGAGGGCGCTGACGCCGAACTTACCGTTCGCGCTGCAGGAGAAGGTGGAAGGATTAATCCCGAGCTGGATCAGGCTCAGGGGATTCGGGCAATTCGTGCCCGGCGTGCCGGTCTGGGCCTGGAATCCGCCGCCGTAGGTCACATCCCAGCGGCGCGCCTCGTCGAACTGGATGAGGACGTTCTTGCGCGGCTCGTCGCCTCCAGGGTTTTCGACCGCCGTGGTCACCTGGTTGAACAGGGTCAGGTTGTAGAGGTCGCGCTGGGTCTGCAAAAGCTTCGACTGATCGAGCGGATCGCCATCTTTCACGAGGATGTCGCGACGGATGGTTTTCGGGTGTGTGTACCTCAGACCGCTGACCAAAACGTTGCGAATGAAGATCTGGTCGCCGGGAATGACGTGCAGGTTCACATCGATCACGGAGGGATCTTTGGGCGAAGGGTTCTGCTGCAGCGTGACCGAGGCGTGGTCGTAGCCGTTGTCGAGGAAGTAGCCCATGATGGCGTCCCGATCCGCGGCCAGGTTATTGCCTGAATACGGCTGGCCCGGCTGCAGGCTCAGGCCGGGCTGGATTTTGGCGAGCTGCGACGGAGTGACGCCGTCGATCCTGTATTCCCCCACGCGCTGCTGGGGGCCTTCAACGATGTTGTAGGTGACGGTGAGGCTCCGCTCGCCTTTCTTCGTCTGCTTCGGCGCCTCGCGCATGTCAGGCGTCACTTTGACACTGGTAAAGCCATTGGTCTGGTAGAGCGCCGTGATGGAGGTGACGTCGGCTTCCTGCAGGGCCTGGCTGAAGATGCCGTGCGGCAGGAAAAACGATGCGGGCTGAACGCTCAGGCGCTCCTTCAGCAGCCACGCTCCGAAATAACCGTTGCCCTGAATGTTCACCGACTCGATCCGGCTGCGCGGCCCGAGGTTGACGTCGTAGGTGATGTGGGTGACGCCGTCCTTCGCGTCGGAGAGATGCGTCACTTTGGCGTCGAAATAGCCCTGCCGCTGGTAGTAATCGCGGATGCGCTTGCTGCCTTCATTGAGCAGGTCCTCATCCAGGGTGCCTTCGGCATAGACCGGAACCAAGGTTCGCACCTTGCCCTGGCTGAGCTTCGCGCCCTCCACAATGATCCTGACGATGGGTCCGCGTTCCGCCTGGAAATCGTAATTCAGATGGTTGGGGGGCTTCTGATACTGGGTTGAGGCCAGGCTGACGTTGGCCTCCAGTCGCTGCTGCTTTTGGTACTGCTTCCTGAGACCGGTCAAGGCTCGAACCACCGTGTCCGAGTTGACCTTGGACCCAGCCTTCAGCTTCGCCTTTTTGCGGAAGGTGGGCACGTCCATGCCGCTGTCGCCCTGCACCGTTACGTCGCCCACGCGGGCCGGCTTGCCGGTATTCACATCGAACTGCACGTTGACCTCGGCGTTAGTTTTGTCGACCGAAGTGTGGCGCGCGATGGCGGCCTGGTAGTAGCCGTTTTGCTGCAATGTCTGCTGCAGCAGATCTTCGGCGCGGGCGAGCTTCTGATCGGTGTAGGTTGTGCCAGGATTGAGCCGCGTGGAGTAGTTGAGCTGATTGTTCAGATGGCCGTTCTTCGCGCCCCGGACCAGGATGCGGCCGAGGAACAGCGTGGGCGTGCCTTTGAAGATGAGAACCACTCCCTGACCCTGACCCAGGCGATTGCCGTCCACGGCGATGGTCTTATAGAGTCCGGTGGCGTAGAGGCGGCGGAGGTCGGCGCGCACCTTCACTGGATCGAGCGGAGCGTTCACCTGCTGTTGCATCTGCTGCGGCAGCGGATCGAGAGCGGCCTGATTCACGCCTTCAAACCGGATCTCGACGACCGGCAGCCCGGCCCACCCCTGCAGGTTCTCAGGGGTCGGCAACGGCTGGATCTTCGAGGCGGACTTCTCCTGCGTGGTGCTGTAGGAAGGCAGGACGCCGCCCGGCGGTACCGGCGGAATTCTTTTCTGCTGTTCTTCCGGTGAGGCGGGCGTTGGCGGTTGCGTGGAAGTGATGGGCTGCTGCGCCCGCAGGGGCGGTGCTGCAGCGGCCAAAAAGAAAATCAGCCAACACAAGACCCACGCGGGGCGCAAGACGGGGCTTCGCCGCACAGTCCCTGTTCCACCCCGTGGCCATCCGTCGCGCAAAACAGCAAATACAATCGAACCCAAACCGCCCTCGTTCTTTACCTGTGGCAAAACTGAGAACCTGTGCCATGTCTAACACCGCCAGGCCCCGGCAAGTTCTCGTGAAAATTGCTTCGCTCGAAACGGGCCTGGCTCCGGGTTGCGCACCCCGAGTTTTGCTCTCGAAAATGAGATGCGAACCTGGGGGCAGCGTGGCCCGCGCCCGGCGAAAGCACACGCAGCGCTGAAATTTCTATACTACTGACTGATGGCAGCGCCGTCTCAAACCGTACGTGAAAGGTACTCCAGGCAGGTACTGTTCTCCGGCATCGGGCTGGAGGGCCAGGGCCGGATCGAGCGGGCTCATGTGGCGGTGGTGGGCGTGGGCGCCACGGGGGCGGCGGCCGCCAGCCTGCTGGCACGGTCCGGCGTGGGAACCCTGACCCTGATCGACCGCGATTTTGTGGAGGAGAGCAACCTGCAGCGGCAGGTCCTGTTCGATGAGGCTGATGCGCGGGATTCCCTACCCAAAGCGGAGGCTGCGCGGCGCAAGATTGCGGGGTTCAACAGCGAAATTCAGATCCGCGCCCACATCGCCGATCTGGTTCCTGGCAATATTCATTCGCTGCTCGAAGGGGCGGACATCGTTCTGGACGCGACCGACAACTTCGAGACTCGCTATCTTCTGAATGACTACGCTGTCGAGCAACCGAAACCGTGGATTTATGCCGCGGCGGTTGGGTCCTATGCGGTGACGATGAATATTCTCCCCGGGGAGACGGCGTGCCTGGCGTGCATTTTTCCCGAGCCGCCCGCGGGAGCCGTTGAGACCTGTGACACGGCGGGGATTCTGAACACCGCCGTGAACCTGGCGGCCTCCATCGAAGTCACCGAGGCTCTGAAGTGGATCGTAGGGGCGCGGGAAAAGATGCGGCGGACGCTGCTCTCCAGCGACATGTGGACGAATGAGTGGACGGAGATCGCGGCAGGGAATCCTCGGGGCGATTGCCGCGTGTGTGGCGAGCGGAATTTTGTTCATCTGCGCGGCGAGGGCCGTCCGCACATCACCCTCTGCGGGCGCAACTCGGTCCAGATTCATGAGCGATCGCGCCCGGTCGATCTGGCTGCGATGGAGGAGCGCCTGCGTCCTCATGGGCGCGTGCAGCGCAATGAGATGCTGCTGCGCTTCCAGCGCGGGGAGCACACGCTGACGCTGTTCGCCGATGGGCGGGCGATCATTCAGGGAACGACGGACGTGGCTGTCGCGCGCAGTTTGTATGCGCGGTTTGTGGGATCATAGGGAGGCTCGTCGCCGTCATCAAGACAACCATGAAGCTCTCGCCATCGCTGCATCGATGCGCACGACAGATTAAGCGCTTAGGACGGCTGGCCACTGGCCGCGACGTAATCTATCGCTACAACGCAAAGCCACGGAAGGCTTTGCTGGGCACTGTGTATGGCGGCTGGACGATCGCTCCGGATCGGCTCGGCGCTGACAGCGTGATGTACTCCTTCGGAGTGGGCAACGACATCTCGTTCGATCTGGAGGCGATCAGGAAATTCGGATTGACGGTTCATGGTTTCGACCCGTCGCCGGAAGCCGTTCGCTGGATTTCGGAAAGAACCGATTTGCCCGCTCGATATAACTTCCACCCCTACGGATTGGGTGTGAAAGACGGCGATGTTTCCTTCTTTGCACCGGATGAGGGGGGGATGTATTCGCTGAACGAAACGCACAAGCATGTCGGAAAGAAACGAATCTCGTTGCCGGTCAAGTCGCTCGCTTCCATTATCGCTTCGCTGCATACACGGTATGTGGACGTTCTTAAAATGGATATTGAAGGCGGCGAATACGATCAGATCGAGGCGATCATCGAGAATCGCTCATCGATCGGACAGGTGCTGATCGAGTTTCATCATCGGATTGGGGTCGCTCCGCTGAAGGAGACGGTGAGATCGGTGGATCGTCTGCGCGCCGCGGGGTTCGATTTGTTCCATTTGTCGGAGACGAGTTCGGAGTTCTCGTTTATCCGCAATGCCGGCCGGTGACGGCTCTTACATTACCTTCCGGAATCGCCGATTCCGATTGATATACTTGCCCACAAAGGCCGGAGATGGGACTGCTTTTCACGATTCGAGAGAGACTGCGCTCCACCCCCATCGTCAACAAGACGATTTATCTGGCACAGAGTCTCTACCGTTCCCACTTCGGCCGGCTGCTGGCAGATGTCCGCCGGGCTCGCAGGAATCCGAGCAACGCTGAAGGAGTGGCGGTTTGCCTGCGCTTTCGAGACGAGGGGCGCTATTTGGCCGAATGGCTGGAGTATCACCAGGCTGCGGGTGTAAGTCATTTCTATCTCTATAACAATTTCAGCGCCGACAATTATCTCTCTGTGCTCCAGCCATGGCTCGATGCAGGAGATGTGACACTCGTGGATTGGCCCAGGGTGCCGGCCTCTCCATCAGCAGAAGAGGATTGCATTCGCCGCGCCCTCGGACGCTTCCGTTGGGTGGGCTTTTTGGACGCGGACGAGTTTGTCGTGATACGAGATGGACGCAGCATTGGCGAGTTCCTGGACGGATTCCCAGACGCTCCGGGTGTGGGAATCCACTGGCGCTTTTTCGGGTCGTCGATGCACCGTGTGCGGCCCACAAAGCCTGTGATCCTGGCGTATCAATTGCGCGAGCCGCTTGCGAACCGGCACATCAAATCCTTTGTCCGGCCCGAACGCGCCGCGCAATGCCGCAATTCGCACTGCTGGTTTTATAGCCCGATGGGCACGGCGGTGGACGAGCAGGGCCAGGCAATCTACGGCAGCATCGAAACGCGGGTGGCCGCGGATTCCGCCTGGATCAATCATTATTACTGCAAGAGCGAAGAGGACTATCTGGAGAAGGCGGCGCGCAAATCGACTCTCGATCGTGTTGGGATTGCTTTCCCCACGAGGCGGAGAGAATGGCTGGAACAGGAACTGGCGCAGCGCAACGAGGTCCTCGACACCAGCGCGGTGGACTATTACGGGGCCCGGTGCAAGGCTCTGGAACGCGCCCCCATCCTGTTGCAGCACGCCGATTCTGCCGTTATCTGAATCAGGCTGGACCCGACAAAAACGAACGCCCCGGTTCGTCACCGGGGCGTCTTTGTTTTTAGGCCTGAAGAGCCTGCCCTGAGCGAGCCGAAGGGGCGCGGCTGCCTCAAATGGCAAATTGCTAGAACTGGTTCCAGAGGAACTGGTTGTAGACCTCGTGGTGGAACTGTACCTCCTGGGCCTTGACCAGCGTTCCCAGCAGGCGCGGGCAGCGGTCCGCGGATCCCTCTTTCAGATCGGCGTAGCGGCCCTTCACGTCCTCGCCGAGCAGCTTCGTGATCCACGCCGAATTGCGGAAATCGGCGATCGCCGTGTAGATATTATCGGGCAGCTTCTTGTCGGAGCTTCTCAGGTTCGCGTCCTTCGACGTTTCGCCCGTCAGACCCGACTTGAAAATGCCCAGCATGACCAGATAAGGATTGGCGTCCGGAGCGACGGCGCGCACTTCGGTTCTCATGCTGCGCTCGTTGCCGATGGGAATGCGAATCATCGCGCCGCGATCGACTGCCGAAGCGTACAGACGGTTCGGCGCTTCAAAGTGCGGATCGAGGCGGCGATAGGCATTCACGCTCGAGTTGAACAGCAGGCACATATCTTTGCCGTGGGTCAGGATGCGATCCAGGAATTCCCAGCCGAACTTCGCCAGCATCTCTTCGCCCTTCGGATCCCAGAAAATGTTTTTCCCATCCTTGCTGACCGAGACGTTGGTGTGCATGCCGCTGCCGTTGACGCCCGCCACCGGTTTGGGCAGGAACGAAGCGGTCATGCCGAGGTTCGTCGCTACCTGGCGGCAGATCAGTTTGTAGAGCTGAATCTGATCGGCGGCCGCGACCACTTCGCCGTAGCTGTAGTTGATTTCAAACTGCGAGGGCGCGACTTCGGGGTGGTCTTTCTCGTTCTCGAAGCCCATCGAGCGCTGCACTTCGGCCACAGTGTCAATGAAGGTGCGCAGCGGGTCGCCAGGCAGCGAGTGAAAATATCCGCCGGCGTTGACGTACTCGAATTTTCCCGTCTGGGAGAAGGTCCGCTCCGCATCGACGCCGGCGAAGAGGAAGCCTTCGATTTCGTTGGCTGCGTTCAGTGTGTAGCCGTGCTTGTCGTGCTGCTCTTTCGCGAAGGTCTTCAGCAGACCGCGGGTGTCGCCTGCGTACGGAGAGCCGTCCTTGTCGATGACATCGCCGAAGACCAGGATTTTTCCCGCGCCGAAAATGTCAGCGGGCGCGTAGTAGAACGCGCTCCAGTCGATGCCGAGCCGGAGATCGCTCTCCTTCTGCGCGGTGAAGCCGCGAATCGACGAGCCGTCGAAGGTCAGGTTTTCGTACGCCTTCAGCAGGAATTTCTTGTCGTAGTCCAGCATGTGGAGGCGGCCTTCCAGATCGCAGAACAAAACGGTGAGCGCCTTAATGCCCTTCTGATCGGTCAGATACTTGAGCCGCTCTTCCTGGATCTTGTCGGGCGCAACGCGCTTCCGGCGCTGGTCTTTGGCTTTTAAGTTCAGCTCCTCCAGCTCTTCGTACGAGAGCGCCAGGAAATTCCGATATTCAGTCGACATGCTTCTCCTCTGATCGTTATTGGGATGGATGTTTGCGCCGCGCGAGCGGACGAGACCGGAGCGCAACCGAAAATCCTCGCCCCGAGCGGCGCGATCAGCGGTGCGGACAAAAGGTTTAGCGATTTCGCATTCAGGGTATCGCTTGAGGCATAAGGAAGTCTTCCTATAAATAAACCTGATAGCTAAAATTTATCGCTTTTATCGGGTCGCGGCCGCGGGTTCGGGTTCGGTCCATTTCTCCCTGGCCTCGAAAACCACTAATCTGGACCCAACGCTGTGAGCGCATACCAGGGAGAAGCCGTCGTCCTTCGCACGTGGCCGGTGCACGAGGCCGACGAGATCGTGTCTCTGTTCACGCGCGACTACGGCCGGATTCGCGGCGTCGCCAAGGCTGCGGCAAAGTCGCGCAGGCGCTTTGGCGGGGCTCTGGAACCAATGACGTGGGTTTCGGCGAGCTACGTGGAGCGGCCCAAACAGGACCTGGTCCGCCTCGATGCCTGCGAGGTTCTCTCCTCCCCGCTTTCCGAACCGGTGAACTACGCGCGCGCCGCGGCGCTGGCCTTCTACGCCGAGGTCCTCGAAGAGGCACTGCCCGATCACGATCCGCACGAGACCGTCTTTCGCCTGGTGCTGGCTGTCCTCGAGCACACCCTCGGCGATCGCGTCTGGATGCCGGTGACCTATTTCTCGCTGTGGATCACGCGCCTGCTGGGCTGGATGCCCTCGCTCACGCACTGCACGGTCTGCGGCGAGGCGTTCGGCGCTGCGCCGGCCTGGTTTCAGCCGCAGTCGGACGGGCTGGTCTGCGTGCGCGACAAGACACCGAGCAGCCGGATTCTTTCTGCTGATTCGCTTGTCCTGGCGCGGCGCATTTTTCAGTCGCCCGTCGCTGCTTTCGCGGGCGAAGAATGGCTGGCGAACCGCGCCGCCGATCTGCGCCGATTTGCAACGCAGGCGCTGGAGCGGCATCTGGAACGAAGGCTGCACGCGGCTGCGGCGCTGGCAAAACTGGGAGGAGCATAATTGGCTCATGCCGCGAGCGCGCCAATCGAAGATTCCCAATCGGCAGACGCGGGCAGCTATGGCGGCAGGCGAACGTGGTGAGGTTTTCCGTGCTGCCACGGTCGAGGAGTTGATGCGCGAACTGAATAAGCCCGATCCACCGAAGCGGAGAGACTCACGACGATCGGCTCCAGGTGGCCGCTGAGTCCCCCGTTCACCTTCTGCATCTACACTGAAGACCCCCGGATTTCTCCGCGTCGAGGACTCATCCATGAAAATCGCCAATAGCGTAATCGAGCTGATCGGCAACACACCGCTGGTGCAGCTGAACCGCGTCACGGCCGGCGCGCACGCGCGCGTCGTTGCCAAGCTGGAGGGCGCGAACCCCGCCAACAGCGTGAAGGACCGGCTGGGTTTCGCCATGATCGACGCCGCCGAGCGCGAGGGGAAGATTCATCCTGGCAAAACCATCCTCATCGAGCCGACCAGCGGCAACACCGGCATCGGACTGGCCTTCGTCGCGGCCGTCAAAGGCTACAAGCTCATCCTGACCATGCCGGAGACGATGAGCCTCGAGCGCCGGCTGCTGCTGCTGGCGTTTGGCGCGCAGATCGTGCTCACACCGGGGCCCAATGGCATGAGCGGCGCCATCGCCAAGGCGAAGCAAATCCTGGCCGACACGCCCAACGGCTACATGCTGCAGCAATTCGAGAACCCGGCGAACCCGAAGATTCACTTCGACACCACCGGCCCGGAGATCTGGAACGACACCGAAGGCCAGGCCGACATTTTGATCTCCGGCGTCGGTACGGGCGGCACGATTACCGGCGTCAGCGAGTACATCAAGCCGCGCAAGCCTTCGTTTAAGGCGATTGCCGTTGAGCCCACCGACAGCCCGGTTCTCTCCGGCGGCAAGCCAGGACCCCACAAGATTCAGGGGATCGGCGCGGGCTTCGTTCCCAAAGTTCTCGATACGCACCTCATCGACGAAGTCATCCAGGTCTCGAACGACGACGCCATCGCGATGGCGCGACGTTTGCCGCTGGAAGAAGGTCTGCTGGTCGGCATCTCGGCGGGGGCTGCGGTGCATGCGGCGCTCGAGGTCGCTCGGCGCGAGGAGAATGCCGGAAAGTTGATTGTCGTCGTGCTTCCGGACTTCGGCGAGCGCTACATTTCGTCGGTGTTGTTCGAGAATCTGCGCAATGAGGCGCAGCAGCTGAAGGCGGAGCCCATCGAAGCGCCAGTGAAGGTGTAGCTCCGCAGCCAGTAGCCAGTAGCCAGTAGCCAGTAAATCGACGCAGATCTTCCCGCTGTCCGCTATACGCTATACGCTGTTTCCATGTTCGCCACCATCCGCGAAGACATCAACTCGGTCCTGGCACGCGACCCTGCGGCCAGCTCACGATTGATGGTGGTGCTCTGCTATCCGGGTTTGCACGCCGTCTGGATGCAACGCATCACAGCGCGCTTGTGGCGAGCGAAACTTCGCCTCATCGCGCGGATGCTTTCGCAGTTCTCGCGGTTCGTCACTGGAATTGAAATTCATCCCGGCGCCATCATCGGCCGGCGCGTCTTCATCGATCACGGCGCGGGAGTGGTGATCGGCGAGACCGCCATTGTCGGCGACGACGTGACCCTCTATCAGGGCGTGACGCTGGGCGGCACCGGCCATGAGCGCGGCAAACGCCACCCCACGCTGCGCGACGGCGTCTTCGTCGGCAGCAACGCGCAAATCCTCGGCAACATCTGCATCGGCGAAAACTCCCGCGTCGGGGCCGGATCGGTGGTGCTGCGCGATGTGCCGCCCAACTCCACCGTGGTCGGCGTTCCGGCGCATATCGTGTACCAGAACGGCGAGCGGGTGCTGATCACCGATCCCAACCAGATCAAGGACCCGCTGTCCCACGTGATCATCGCCCTGGGTGAGGAGGTAAAGCGACTGCGGCTCCGCGTCGATGTCCTCGACGGGCAGCTGGAGCTAGCCAGCCGCGAGCAGGACGAGGTTCGCTCCTTCACCGTCGAAGACGAGGAACGGGATCAGTACCGCAGCGAGCAGGCGGGTTCAGGGCTGGTCAGCATGGGCGAAGGAATCTGAGTGGAGGGCAGGTTAGAACCCGCCGTGCGCCGCCGCGGCCTCGATGGCCGGAATCGCGCGCGTCCGCAGAATCTCCACCACCATCACGCGAATATTGTCGTAATCCGGCTTGCCGGAGAACATGCGGTAGTCGATAGAATTGTTGTCGTCGCCGTGTCCGGTGATCTGGAATTGCCGGTTGCCCGAGGCCGCCTCGGCGGGATTCGCCTCGGCCCACGACTTCTGATCGAAGTCGTCGCTCTGCACGTCGACCTCCCACACGCGCTTGCCATCGGACTGCCGCACCAGAAAGCGGTAGTACGTGTGGAATCTCCCCACCGGATCGAAATATTCGACGGCATCCACACGATACGAGCCCACGGGAAGCATCTCCAGCAGAAATCCCGTCGCCAGCTTTGCGTCCGGCGCGCCGGTCTTATGCATCTCGTTCAGGATCGCGCGCTCCCGATCCCGCTGCTGCGTCATGCCCGCCACCGCATAGGCCGCTACCAGCGTGGTGTGAATCTTCCAGTTGCGCGGGTCCAGCTGCCTGGCCTTTTCAGCGTACTGCACCGCAAGATGGCCCTGATACAACTCCACTGCCGCCGTCGATGCCAGCAGATTCGCCGCGGTGTCGTTCGTGTCGGACTGCAGAATTTGCTGAAAGTCGGCAAGCGCCTTGCGCGCGTCATTGGCCTTGAGCGCAGCCAGGCCCTGCGCCAGGGTCGGATTGGCAGCCAGCGGGTTTTGCGCAACCGGCGGCGCGACCTCGGGCACAGCTGGGTTCGAGGCCGGTTGCGGGCTCGGAGGCGAGCTTTGAGCCAAACCGGGCGCAGCGCAACAGGCCAGAACAAGAGCGGAACACCAGCTGGGCCTGGCACTTCGTTTTTTCATCAGGATTTTCCTGAGACTCACTCTATCGCGTTGCCCCGGCGCCGTGGGAGGATTCCCCTGGGGGAAGCGGTTTCAGCAACCTTGAGGTATGCTGGGCGGGAGCGCTTCCGATTCGATCCAGCAAGGAGAACGACTTTGGTTTTTCTCGTCATTGGCAGCTTCGCGGCGATCTTTCTGTGCGGCATTCTCTGGGCGACCAGCCGGAAGGCCGATGAACACCATCACTGATCCTGCAAGAGCGGCGAAAGTGGTAGCTCGAGGGCCGCTTTTCTTCTATGATTTCTCATATCCCCTGACAACTTTCCGGAGTTTCTCTGTCCAACGGTCGTTGCCGCACCTGATTCCCGCCCGATTCCACAGCCCTATGTGATGATGCATCAAAGACATCCGGGGCGATAGAGAAATACTGCAATTGAGATTCCCCAGTGGCACCCTGGTTGCTCAGGATTGACTCTACAGGCTTGTCACAGATCGGAAATCCTGACCCTGGAATAGACAATAATCAGGTCAGAATTCCTCAGAGGTGTCCGTTACTCGGGCATAGTGCACCTCACCATGCAACGCACGTTTCAAACCCGCATTTTGGCCGTGCTTCTGGCGCTCTTCACCGGAGCCGCCATCGTCTGCGCCGGCTTCAATCTGGTGCAGGAGAACCGCTATCAGACCCCGACCGACGGCGTCTGGTGGGTGGAAGCCGCGCAGGGATTGCTGGCCGAGCGGGTTCCGGCGAACAGCCCCGGCGAACGGGCGGGCGTGAAAACCGGCGACCTGCTGGTTGCTGCCAACGATCAGCCGACTGCGATCGCCGCGGACCTGACGCGCGAGTGGTGGCATACCCGCGCCTACAACACCATCCACTACACGCTGGAGCGCGGCGGCATCCGGCTGCCCGATGTTCCGGTCGTGCTGGACACGCAGGACCGCAGCATCAACCAGGGCTTCCGCTTCATCGCCCTCGTGTATCTGGGCATCGGCCTCTACGTGCTGTTGCGGCGCTGGACCGCGCCCCACTCCACGCACTTCTATATCTTCTGCCTTGTTTCTTTCGTTCTGTATTCGTTCTGGCGCACAGGCAAGCTGAACACGTTCGACGAAATCGTCTACTGGGGCAAGATTGGCGCCAACGCGATGCAGCCGGCGCTCTTTCTGCATTTCGCGCTGGCATTTTCGTCCGAACGCCGAGAGCGCAGGCGCTGGCTGGTGCCGTTAATCTATCTGCCGGCCACGCTGATCATCGGGCTGCAGGTGCTGGCGCAAACCAGTTGGTCGGCAACCGAGCTGCTCGCGCATCGCCTGGATCAGCTCGCCACCGCGCACCAGGCACTCTTCTATGTGCTGGCGGCGGCCGTCTTCTACCTGCACTACCGCGAGACCAAAGCACCGCTGGAACGCCAGCAGCTGAAGTGGCTCACGCGCGGCACGCTGCTCGCCGTCACGCCGTTCACGCTGCTTTACGCGATTCCGTACATGGCCGACATCGCCATGCCCGATGCCCTGACCAAAATCGCCGGCATCTGCATGGTCTTCCTGCCGCTCACCTTCAGCTGGGCCATCGTGCGCTATCGCATGATGGACGTCGACCTGATCTTCAAGCGCGGCGTCACCTACACGCTCGCCACAGCGGCGCTGGTGGGCGTCTACTTCGCGCTGCTCGCCGTGGCCGCGGCTCTCGCGCAGGCGCGTTTGCGCAGCTTCGGCGTCTGGGGACTCTTCGCCGCCATCATCGTCGCGGCGCTGCTGTTCGAGCCGCTCAAGCGCGTCATCCAGCTTCGGGTCGACCGCCTCTTCGACCGCCAGAGCTACGACTACCGCACCACGCTGATCTCGTTCGGGCGCGGCCTGAGTTCGTTCACGAACCTCGAGGCGCTGCTGCATGCCATCGTTGATCGCCTGCCTCGCACTCTGCTGGTCGATCGCGTCGCCGTCTTCCTCCAGGATGCTCCTGGAAATTACCGGCTGGCCGCGGATCACGGGCTGCCTGAGAATGTCGCCTCCGCTTACCTCGACCTTGGCTTCCTCGACTTCGATGAGCCGAACGCCGGCACGCACCTGTTCCTCGAGAACCCGCAGCTTGCAGTGAACCTTACCGCCGCAGAACAACGATCCGCGGCCCTGCTCGACATGAATTACTTCCTGCCCTGCCGCGTCGGCATTCCCGGCGCGCGCGAAGGAAATATGCAGGACCGCACCATCGCCGTCATCGGCCTCGGCCGCCGCGCCGCCGGCGACTTCCTCTCCAGCGAGGATATGGAGCTGCTCGAATCTCTGGCGGGCTACATCGGCATCGCGCTGCAGAATGCGACCCTCTACGCCAGCCTCGAAGAGAAGATCATCGAGTACGAGCGTCTGAAGGAATTCAACGAGAACATCGTTGAGTCCATCAACGTCGGCATCCTGGCCCTCGATCCGGAAGAGCGCATCGAGAGCTGGAATTCGCAGATGGAAGTCATGTTCGCGCTACCGCGCAAAGAAGCGCTGCACCAGCACCTCGAGGCGGTGTTCCCGCCGAACCTGGTCGAGGAATTCCGCCGCGTGAAGGATCAGGCCGGCGTCCACAACCTCTATAAGTTCCGGCTGGAAACTCGCGCCGAGGAGACGCGGATCGCGAATATCGCCATTGCGCCTCTGGTCTCGCGCGATTTCCGCACCGTCGGCCGCATCATCCTTATCGACGACATCACCGACCAGACCGAGATGGAAGGCCAGCTGGCCCAGGCCGAGAAGCTCTCCTCCATCGGCTTGCTCGCCGCCGGCGTCGCGCACGAAGTCAATACGCCGCTGGCCGTCATCTCATCGTATGCGCAGATGCTGGCCCGTCAGGTAAAAGGCGATGTGAAGCTCGGCCCGCTGCTCGACAAAATCACGCAGCAGACCTTCCGCGCCTCGGAAATCGTCAACGGCCTGCTCAATTTCTCGCGCACCAGTGGCGCCGAGTATCGCGAGACCGACGTCAACGGGATCATCCGCGACACGCTCACCCTGCTCGAGCACCAGTTCAAGACCGCGCAGATCAGCGTCGAAACCAGCCTGATGTCCGGCCTGCCGCCCATCATGGGCAATGCGGGCAAGCTGCAGCAGGTCTTCCTCAACCTCTTTCTCAACGCGAAGGACGCCATGTCCGGCGCAGAGCTGGCCAACGGCGAACGCCGTACGCTGCGCATCGCAACGGAAGTCAACGGACACGTCAGCATCTCTATCGCCGACTCCGGATCCGGCATCGCCCCCGAGCACCTGCGCCGCATCTACGATCCGTTCTTCACCACCAAGACCGCGCGCCGCGATGGACAGCCGCGCGGCACCGGCCTCGGCCTTGCCGTCACCTACGGCATCATTCAGGAGCACTCGGGAAAAATCCACGTGGAGAGTCAGGTGGGATCAGGGACTACGTTTTATCTTGAGTTTCCGTTGCTGAGGAAACCCGCGCATGTCTGAAGGCACCCTCGCGACTCCGACAAATTCTCAAACTGCTGGCTCGGATTCCCTCCCGCGCATCCTGATCATCGACGACGAAGCAGCGATCCGCGAATCGCTCGAGACTCTGTTGTCGATGGAGGGCTACGCCGTCGAAAGCGTGGAGAATGGCGAGCTCGGCCTCGAGCGCATCGCCGAGCAGCCTTTCGACCTCGTCCTCCTCGACCTTGCTCTCCCCGGCCGCAACGGCATTGAGATTCTCGGCACCCTCCGCGAGCGCGAGCTCACCCTGCCCGTCATCATGATTACGGCCTTCGGCACCGTCGATAACGTCGTCGACGCCATCCGCGGCGGCGCGCAGAACTTCGTCCAGAAGCCCTGGGACAACGAGAAGCTGCTCGCCGATATCCGCGCCGCCATCGCCCGCTATCGCGCCGAAGAAGAGAACATCCAGCTCAAGCGCGCCTTCCGCCAGCGCTACAACTTCCCCAACATCGTCGGCAAAAGCGACGTGATGCTGCGCATCTTCGACCTGGTCGCGCAGGTCGCGCCCACCCGCTCCACGGTTCTCATTCAGGGCGAAAGCGGCACCGGCAAAGAACTCATCGCCAAAGCGCTGCACTCCAATTCAACGCGCAGAGACAAGCCCTTCGTCCCGGTGAACACCGGCGCGATGCCGACCGACCTTCTCGAATCCACGCTCTTCGGCCACGTCAAGGGCGCGTTCACCTCCGCCATCGCCGCCAAGAAGGGCCTCTTCGAAGTCGCCAACGGCGGCACGCTGTTCCTCGATGAGATCGCCACCATGGGCATGGACACGCAGGCAAAAATCCTGCGCGTGCTGCAGGACCGCCGGTTCATGCACCTCGGCGGGGTGCAGGAGATTCAGGTTGACGTGCGCATCATCGCCGCCACCAACGTCGACCTGCGCACGGCCGTGCGCGAAGGCCGCTTCCGCGAAGACCTCTTCTATCGCCTCAACGTCATCGCCATCGAGCTGCCGCCGTTGCGCAGCCGCCGCGAAGACATCCCCGCCCTCGCCAACCATTTCCTGAAGTTCTACTCCGATGAGAACGGCCTCTCCGTCCGTGCCCTGACGCCGGAGGCGATGCGTGCTCTCGTCGACTACGAGTGGCCCGGCAACGTGCGCGAACTGGAGAACTGTGTGGAGCGCGCCGTCGCGCTGGGCAACGGACAGATCATCGATCTCGGGGACCTTCCGCCTGCGATCGCGTCGGGCTCTACGGCAGCGGGAGCGGCAACCGCCTCCCCGATCGAGAGACCGACCATTCTCGATCCTGATCTCGCCGCGGCGCAGGCCATAACCGAATCGACGCGGGCTCCGTTGTCCACTACCGATCTGGAAGACATCGAGCGCGCCACCATCCAGCGCGTGTTCGAGCAGGTCAAAGGCGACAAGGCCCTCGCCGGTCGCATGCTCGGCATCAGCCGCGCCACGCTGTACCGCAAGCTGAAGCGCTACAACATTGGGATGGGGCAATCCGGCTCGGGCACGTCGAGTCACACGCTACAGTAAAAAGTGGCTAGTGATTAGTGGTTGGTAATCTCTCTGGGTCCTTCCGGAGGCTGAAGTCCAGAGGGTACTGGATTTCTAGCCACAAACCACGAATCACTAGCCACTGATTATGAGACTGTTGTCTCAGGCTGAGACGCCCATTTCGGCTGACTTCACCTGGTACGTCTGAGTTCGTCCCTAACTCGCTGAAAACGCGCTCACCTGAGTGCTAGTCCTTTCGTTCGCGGAGATGGTTGCCGTGTTGCTCCTCCTTTTCTGAACCGCGGATTCTGGCTCCTCACAGCTCTTCCTAACCGGGAAGAGGGGGAGCCCAACCCGCATTTCAGTAGGGCAGAGCGAGTCTGGATTAGAGGTTTTTCATCGCGTGGCGCACCAGGGTATAGCAACGGCACGTGCCGCACAGAACGCCAGCACCGTGGCGGGACTTGCCCGTTTTTTCCCCGAAGCCTCGCCGGTCCGCATGCCGGTTCAACTCGCCCGCGTTCCGCAAGGTGCCGAACCCACCGCAGCCCATTTCAGCGAAAGTGTCGTCATTGAATTTGGCACTCCCCGCGAAGTCCTGTTCGAGTGCAACACGCCTCTGGAGTTTGGCGATCAACTGCAATTGCGCAACTCCGACCGTTCGTTCGATGTCGCCGCTTCGGTCGTCGCGGTGCAGTATCAGCCGGGCAAAACCGTGGTGGCGGCACGCTTTCGTGGGGAAGTCCCCAACTGGATCGTGAAATCATGACACCTACAACGCCCGCCCAAGATCTGGCCAGCCAATGGAGTACCGCGCGGCGGCTTTACCCCATCTACTTCGAACTCGCGCGTGAGTTCGCCATCGACGTGAAAGCCTGCCCCGATCTGGAAGCCGGCGTCCAAACGCCCGGGAAGGATGTCGTCGAACAGGCCAACCAATGGTTGGAGCAAATGGACCAACTGGTCCAGGTACACCAGTTGCGCCAGTTCCTGCAGACCAGTTCTCTGGTGACTCCGGAAGCGCTGGTTAGCCTGCTGCAGCACTTCCTGGCGAAGCCGACAAAGACCGACATCATCCGCGACAAGATTGATTTTCTCCTGGTGCAGTATTTCAGCCAGGTCGCGCCCTCGGGCGTGGGCGACGCCGAAGTCGACCTCGCTTATGTGGCGCAGGCACTGGAGCCCGTGTTGGGACCGGCGGAACTCAAGCCCCCCGTTTGGTTGAACGCGCTCGACCGTGTCGTCGAAGCGGCTCGCAAATGCCGCTCGCTCGACGAGTTGCTGCACAGCGGCGTTCTGGAGCAGGGACGCAAGGCTAAGGGTTTGGCAGGGGACTTGTTCTACCTGCCGGTCGCTCTCGCCGCTTTCACACGCTTCGGATATCTCATGCGGCGGTCGTTTTTCCGGCTTATGCTGGGCGATCTCAACACGATTCTTGACGGGCTCATTGAACTCGAGGACAAGGGCATCGAGACCATCGACTGCCGGCGCGCCCAGTTTTCCGCGCAGGAGCCGATCGTTCGTCTGCGGGTGATCTGCCAGTCCTGGAAGGTGATGTTCCAGGCGGAGTATTCCTCCGGACAGCCCTTGCGCATGCTGGTCGATCTGCGCGCTTCGGTCGAGTACGCACTCGGCCGCGGGAAAGCTCCGGAAGCGGAAGGTAAAGCTGACGCCAAGGGAGAGCCTGCGACAGCGGCCAAACCCGCTGTCGGTGCAAAGCCGGCCGAAACCGCGAAAGCCGCTTCCAAGCCCGTCGCGGCCACGCTCGCACCGGCGTTGGCGAAACCGGCGGCGATGGCTGCCGCTGCTGGCGCCTCCAAGACCCCGACAAAGACTGCGGCCGCGCCGGCCGCTGCCGCGAAGCCAAAGCCCGCGGCGCCAAGTGCAGATGCGCCTGAGTTTGAAGTTTCGAGTACGCCCGGCTGGGATTTGGACTCCCCGTCGGAGCCGGGAAAGAAAAAATAAGCCGTTCGCAGAGTTGTACAGCTTATCGACAGGATCGCTGGGTTGAACGCGAAGTTGAAGGCGAAGAGGTAGTTGCAAGTGCAGGCACCGACCGTACTGATCATCTCCGACGAAGTAGATTTCTCGCGCCGCGTCACTGCCCGCTGGCAGATGGAGCGCAATGTCCCCACGTTCACGCTTCTCAGTGGGGAGTTGTGGCCGCGCTTTGCTGCGGACGTGTTTGATGTGGCGATCGTTGGGGAGTTGCGTCGCGACCTCTTGTCAGTGGTACTGGAGCCGCTGCATTCCACCAGTCAGCCGATTTTCTGCGTCTGCCAGGACCCTGCCACTGCGCAACTGGTGCACGATCGTTGGCCGCGCGTTGCCATCCTGCGGACCAGCGAACACTGGCTCGAAACTCTGGTGCTGGCGGCCAGTGAAGCGGTGCACCGTTCCCGGTCTGAATCGCGAGCCCGCGCGGCTGAGGCGGCTTGCGCCACACTCGATCGCCAGGCGACCTTGGGCCGTTACATGGTGGAAATGCGCCACAACATGAACAACGCTCTGACGTCGGTGCTGGGAAATTCCGACCTGCTGCTGCTTGAGCCGGGAAGCCTCTCCGCCCAGACGCGCGCCCAGATCGAAACCATTCGCAACATGACGCTGCGCATCCACGAGATCATGCAGCGTTTCTCGTCGTTGGAAAAAGAAATGAATGTCGTCGCACAGCAGGCTGAACAGGATTCAGGCAAGTCGTACGCGGCGGTAGCCGCCGGTAATTAGAAGTATGAGAACTTCTCCCCTCGCACGACGCCGGTCTCAAAGAGTTCGGCGGATGAACGCTGGCATACCCTCCGGGGGAAGGATTTATGCATAGATTGATGGCGGGCGTTACGATCCTTGAGCACGAACTCTCAGAACTGCGCCTGCTGGTCGAGCGCCAGACGGGAATTCTGCTCGACTGTCCCAACAGCGCTCTAGCCGCACATGTCGCCGATTATCTGGAGACGCACGAACTGGAATCTCCCGTCGCTTTGATGACCCGTCTGCGCGCGTCGGATCAGGATCCGTCGCTGCTGCCCGCGTTTCTCGACGGTGTGCTGAACGCCAATACCGGTTTCTTCCGCCATCCCGGAGCCATGAATGCGCTGGCCCGCCAGGTCATCCCGCAACTCTACGCCCGCAAATCGGAGGACGGACCCAGCACCCTTCGCATCTGGAGCGCGGGCTGCGGTACCGGCGAAGAGGCGTACTCGATTGCGATGGCACTGTGCGAGACGTTGCCCGGCAGCAACGGGAACGGTTCGAGCAATGGCAACGGGAACAAGGAAGCCAAGGAGAAGAACGCAGCCGGCCGTAACGGCGGCATCGTCGAGAATGGCATTCCAGCTTCTTGCGGTCACGGGACGAAAGACTGGTCCGTTCACATTATCGGCAGCGACCTGCTCCCTTCCGCAATTGAAGTCGCCGAGCGCGGGCTTTATCCGCAGTCTGCTCTGACGGGATTACCCCCGGCGGCCATCCGCGCTAGTTTCTCCAAAATTGTGAGCCCCAACGGAAACTCGAACGGATCTCAGGAAAGCTCGCGAAACGGAGCGACGAACGGATCGAGCAATGGCGCTGGCAATGGCTCGGCGAATGGCTTATCCAACGGCGCACATCTGCTGGTGAAGCCGCGCCTGCGCAGCCTGGTAACCTTCAATACGATGAACCTGACCAAGCCAGTCTACATTGGACGCTTCGACTGCATCTTCTGCATGGACGTGCTGCCGCACCTCTCACGCGCCCAGCGCACCGCCCTTATGGAGCGCCTGCACCTATACCTCGAACCCGGCGGATACCTCTTCCTGAGCCAGACCGAAAAGCTCTGCGCCCCGAACCTGAACTTCCGGTCCGAAACCTTCGACGGCTACACCTTCCACCGCAAACCGCTAGCGGCCAGCGCTGCCTACGGACGGTAAGCAGCATTTCAGATCATGTGGGGACAGCCGCCTTCGGCTGTCCGGGCGGGCGAAGCCCGGCAGCCCTTTCCGGATGAATGAAGCTCCACAGGACGAAAGCAAATTCACAGCACCGACGCAGGCCTGCGCAGAAATGGATTCACCACTTCCACTCCGTCCAACTTCTGCCCGTCTTGCAAATCCTCGGTGAGAAGAAATCCGCACGCCGCAGTCTTCGCCGCTGCGACGATTAACGAGTCCCAAAACGAAAGCTGATACCGGTCTTGCAGCTTCCAGCCGCGCTCAATTACGGCAGCGTCCACGACCACAGGATTCCACGCCAGCAGGTCGCGGACTTCTGCTCGAGCCTCGTCGCTGGCAGCAGGCTTGAGCCGCACCGCATTGACATAGAACTCGTTCAGCACCTGAAAGCCGACCCGTCCCAGTCGGCTCTTCCACAGTTCGGCGCGCCAATCCCTGGCAACCCGCTGCTTGCGCGGGTCGGCGTCGTCCACTGCGTAAAGGAATACGTTGGAATCAACGAAGACGGGAGCGGTCATGCGCTTCCTCGCGCGTCAGGTACCGGTCGGTGCTTCGAAGAAAAGGCTTGCGTCCCAGCGCTCTCCGCATAGCCCGCTCATAGCCGTCCTGCGCGGTCATGCGTTCCTTCAGCAGTTCACCCAGCAGCCGAGAAACACTAGTATCCCGCCGCGCCGCCTCGATGCGGGCCCACTGCGCGACGTCCTCTTCTAAAGTCACGGTGACATTCCGGAGTTGTGGTTTGGATGACACGACAACAGTGTAACACGAAATCAGTGTGATTTCCAGAACGAGCCATGTGGGGAAGCCGCCCCGGCTGTCCGGTTGGGCAAGCCCGACAGCTTCGTTGGTCTTTGTAGGAGCCAGTGGTGTCTATATTTTGACGGTGATTTAGGAGATCGTAGATTCTTTCTCCGTGGAAAAACTTACGCTCAACAATTCAATCCAGAGGAGCGTTATCTTCAGATTCAAAGTGTTTCCAGTCGGGCCGGTCAGGGTCGACAGCCTTTCGATCGAGTCGCTCATAGCCCACGCAACGGCGTCCTTGCAGATATTTCCTGCCGCTTTTCTTGGTTGGCCAATAAACCGCGAAAGGCACAGCTTGCATGTACTGGTAAATCTTAGCCAGTTGTGGTGCACCACCGATTGTATGGGATCGATCAGGATCGCGGAGTATGTCTCGGAGCACTTCAAACGGTTGCATATCGAGCTTACTAAACGGCGGGACGGATGTATGTTGCTTTGTTAATTTCTCGGCTAAGAGGCGTCTTGCCAAATCCGACTGGTCACCCGCAAACGCAACTTGGCCGATACGGTCGGTGCGTGGTGGCCTACTCTTAGTTCGAATCTCGACACGCTTACCCGCAGTCGAGAAGTATGCCCACGGCGCAGGTTCGGCAATGTACATCCGGTCGGATGTGTGGTAGTGGATGCGCCAGAGTTCAAATTTCTTTTTCACCCACGAGTAGCCGCCAAACAGGAACTCGGGATCCTCAGCGGTGGGAGGCGATCCTTTTATATGCGGATCGCGGCCGACCTGTTTCCGCATGCCATTGAAAACCGCCAAAGCATGCGTGCGTACTTCGGCGATCTCTTTAGAGCGCCTAAGGCTGGGCGCATGTGATGTGATCGCTAGCTCTAGTTGCAGCATCATGGGAAAGGCATCCAGCGTGTTTCCTGCGAATGCGATGGCACAATCACCACGCGGAAGCGTCAATATCTTGGGTGCCGCATCGAAAGTACGTCCATCGCCCTGCAATAAACTATCAGAGGCGAAAACGAGTTCTTCGCAATCGTGGATTCTTCGCATCCAGGCAATGGCAATTGTCATTTCGATCCCTACGCGAACAAGAATTCTTTCGTTCTTAACTCCTTGATCGCATCCCTCAGCTTCGCTGCCTTCTCGAACTCAAACTTCTTGGCGGCCTCGCGCATGTCGCTTTCCAGTTTGCCAATGTAGGCGTCCACTTCTTCCTGAGTCTTGAACTCAGGCACGCCCTCGGCTTCTCCACCGGTAAGGTCCGTGTAGTCGGCAGCCACGATTCCGGCCAGTGTCATATCCAGCGGGCGCACGATCGACTCGGGTGTGATGCCGTTTTCTTCGTTGTATGCCGTTTGAATGGCACGGCGCCGCATGGTCTCATCCATCGCGCGCTTCATCGAATCCGTTTGGCGGTCAGCGTAAAGAATGGCGCGGCCGTTCAGATGGCGCGCGCAGCGGCCGATCGTCTGAATGAGCGAACCGGTCGACCGCAGGAATCCCTCCTTGTCCGCATCCAAAATTGCCACGAGCGACACTTCCGGCAGATCCAGTCCCTCGCGCAGCAGGTTAATGCCGATTAACACATCGAACTCACCTTTACGCAAATCGCGCAGAATCTTCACCCGCTCCAGAGTTTCGATCTCCGAATGTAAGTACCGGCACTTCACGCCCACCTCGGCATAATATTCAGCCAGATCTTCCGACATGCGCTTGGTCAGCGTCGTCACGAGCACGCGTTGCCCGAGTTCCACGCGGGCGCGAATCTCATGGAGAAGATCATCAATCTGACCCTTGACCGGACGCACTTCCACCGGTGGATCAATCAGGCCCGTTGGACGAATAATCTGTTCGACCACGACGCCTGCCGACTTCGTCAGCTCATACGGCCCCGGTGTTGCCGAAACGTAAATCAGCTGGTTAGTGCGGTGCTCAAATTCCGCAAACGTGAGCGGCCGGTTATCCAGCGCCGACGGCATGCGGAAGCCATACTCCACCAGCGTCTCTTTACGCGACCGGTCGCCCGCGTACATTCCGCGCAACTGCGGCACCGTTCCGTGTGACTCGTCGATAAACATCAGAAAATCACGCGGAAAATAATCCAGCAGCGTCGGCGGAGGCTCGCCCGGCAGCCGTCCGGTAAAGTGCCGCGAATAATTCTCGATGCCGTGACAGAAACCCATGGCCTTGATCATTTCCAGATCGAACATGGTCCGCTGGTGAATGCGCTGCGCCTCCACCAGCCGCCCTTGTTTCTCCATTTCCACTTCCCACCATGCGAGTTCCTTCTTGATCGAATCCACCGCCGACGCGCGCGTCTCCTCCTTCATCACATAGTGCGTCTTGGGATAAATCGGCAGCCGCATATACTTCTGCTTCACGGTGCCAAACAGCGGGTCGATCTGCGTCAGGGACGAAATCTCATCGCCCCACAACTCGATCCGGTACGCCATGTCGTCGTAAGTAGGGAAGACCTCGACCACGTCGCCGCGCACGCGAAACGTGCCGCGGCGGAAGTCTGCGTTGGTGCGCTCGTAGAGGATGTCGACCAGTCGGCGCGTAATGTCCTCACGTTTGATCTTCTGGCCTTTCTCCAGAAACATCATCATTCCGTAGTAGGCCTCCGGGGAGCCCAGGCCGTAGATACAACTCACCGAAGCCACAATCAGAGCGTCGCGCCGCTCAAACAACGACCGCGTCGCCGACAGCCGCAGCTTGTCGAGTTCATCGTTGATGGTCGCTTCTTTTTCAATGTAGAGGTCGGCGGCGGGGACGTAGGCCTCTGGCTGGTAGTAGTCGTAATACGAGACGAAATACTCGACCGCATTGTGCGGGAAGAAATTCTTGAACTCATGATAGAGCTGTGCGGCCAGCGTCTTGTTATGCGCCATGACCAGCGTCGGACGGTTCGCGGCCTCGATCACCTTCGCCATGGTGAACGTCTTGCCCGACCCGGTGACGCCCAGCAAAACCTGGTGCTGCTCGCGGTCATACACTCCGCGCAACAGCGCCTCAATCGCGCGCCCTTGGTCCCCTTGCGGCTTGTAGCTGGAAACGAGTTTGAAGTCCATGACGGAAGCTCTTAGCAGTTAGCTCTTGGCTCTTAGCTGGAAACCTTAACTCCACTAGAGGACAATCTCTGTCCTCAATGTAATGAGCTCGTGTGGGGACGGGCGCCTTCGCCCGTCCGGCCAAGCGCAGCGAGGCCAGGTTTTCGCCGGCAGCACCACAGAACCGACTTTCGCCGACAAAGAATCCTTCCATTATAACGGGAAAGGTGAGCGAAGGTTATGCGAACGCGCTCACTTGTGCAGTTCGACAGAAACCAGATGTGCCGTGACGTTCGGATTCGCCGATTCCACATACTCGACTTTCGCCGGCCTGTTTTCCAAGTCGGCGCACGGGTTGAGGTCCTTGTCGGGCTGAAAACCAAGAGCGGTGAAGGGAAGCGTGAAATAGTTGTCGACGTGAAGCGCAACCAGCTTCCCGCTCGAATTTACAGTCAAGTCCATTGCGGGATTATCGCAGCGCACGCCCTTTAAAACTCCCACCAGAAATCGATGCGGACCGTGCGGCACAAACTCCGCACGCCGCGCAAGGTGCGGCATGTATCCATCGCTCGTCGTCGAAACCGCTACCCCACCTCCAGCCTTTTCTTCCTCATTCATACGTCGAGTCTGTTCGGCGAAGTGAGCTTGATTTTCCGCGTATTCCTGGGCGTGCATCAGAGCGGTCTCCACCATTTGGCTCTCCTGCGGGGTCTTGGCCACCTTTGCCGCGAAGCGCAGGACATCCACGGCGTTCTGTCCTTTCTCCATCGTCATCCACACGTTGGCCATATTGATGCGGTACCCAACGTTGGTCGGGTCCAAACCAATTGCGGTCAGTTCCATCATGCGCGCTTCATCAAGACTCTTGTTTCGCATCGCCAGAAAAATCGCGAGCCGGTCAAAGGCCGGAGCAAACGTCGGATTCAGCTTGATCGCGGCTCTCAGGCTGCTTTCCACCTGCGCCTGATCCGCCGCGTCCCGCGCTCCGTTCATTGCCATCGCCGCGAAGTAGTAGTGTGCGAGGTAGCTTTGAGAGTCAAGCTGAACGGCCTGCGCGTACCACTTCTTCGCCTCCTCCAAATGCCCCTCGCGGAATTCCAAAAAACCCTTGGTCTCATGCGCGGAGACGTTGTTGGGATCTTCCTGCAGGACATGATCGAGGAGCGATTCCGCGTCCGCGGTCCTGCTGTTGTAGGCGAGAAAATCGGCGCGCACGGCATCCGATTGCGCTCCCGTGAGAGTCTGCACTTTGAAAGCCGAGTCGTCGACCTCGGTTGTGGTCATCATCTTGAGGTAGCGGAAGCCACTCGTCTGGTGGATGTAGCTTTCCAATTCCTGCTGCAGTTGTTTCAAATCTCCAAACGCACGGCTGGCGGCCGTGACGGAATCAACTTGTTTCGATAGCAGGTCCAAATACTCGGACACGTGGCGAGTGTTTTCTGCCCGATCCTTCATTTCGAGGTAGTGCGTCAGCGCCCATGATTCGGCATAAAAAATGGAGCCCTTGTTTTCTTCGTGGTAGTAGGGCGAGTTGTGATCGACGGTAAAGAGCGTAGCCAGCGGCAGCAGCCGATTTTGCCGCAGCCACAGGATGTCATCGGCGCTAGGCTGTCCCAGCAGCGCCTCTTTGTCGCGAATGTCGGTGTTCTGATAGAACTCGGCCAAGCCCTCATTCAGCCACAGCGGCATAACGTCTGCCAACTTGCTCAGCAGCAAGTGCGTGTATTCGTGGTACACGATCGCGTAGGGATGTTCCCCTTCCGCATCCAACCGCATCAGCACATAATTCTTGTCCGCCGCCCTGAGAAACAATCCGCCCAGCTTCAGCGATCCCTTGGCCAGATAGGCTTCCGGTTCGAGAGCACGGAAATCCTTCGCATCTCTTATCGCGAGCACGATGATGGGCGCGCCGGGGTCGACTTGTGCTTTCGGAAACGCGGTGTGAAAGACCGACCGCATGCGCTCAAATTGGTCGGCAACGCGGCGGCCTTGCTTCTCGCTCGCGTTGGTGACCACTACAAAATGCGGGCTGGAAACCTGGAGCCAAATCTCCGTCTTGTCGCGTGCGGGGGCAAGCGGTGCGGCCAAGAGCAAAAGAAGCGGCAGAAGTCGACGAAACATAGCGGCGCGCCCATACAGATATAACCCCTGCCGCTCAAAGTCAAATGGAATCTAAGGATGCAAGAACTTGCAGACCCCTATCCGACCGCTGGCCGCAGTTCGACCTTCTTCGTCGTAATCGTCACCTGCGTGGACGGCAACTTCGGCCGCGGATACGGCTCTGTATAAGCCTCCACCGTGATCGTCCCCGGAGTGCGGCTGGCCTGCACAATTACTTGAGCGAGCCCGTTGAATAGGCTGCGCTTGGGCGCTTTGTCGGACTCCTGACAGTTGGGATCGCCGTTGCCCACGCCGATCAGCGCGCCCTCGCCAGTGACTTTAAAGCTGATCAAGTTCGCCGCCGTGGGCAGTGCCCGTCCCGCACCGTCGAGCACTTCAACCTTCAGCACGGCTACATCCTCGCCGTCGGCGTTGATTGAGGTTCGGTCGGACGTGAGGCGGATCGACTCCGGTTTGCCCGATGTCGTCTCACGTTTCTCAGTCAATACGACCTTACCATCTTTGGTGCCGCGCGCCTCGAGCACACCGGGCTCGAATTTTACCTGCCACTCCAGATGCGTCAGGGGCTGCACTTTTTGCGAGCCCTGGCTTTTGCCGTTGAGGAAGAGTTCCACCGAATCGAGATTCGAATGCACCCACACTGAGATCGGCTCGCCCTCACGCCCGGACCAGTCCCAATGCGGAAACAGGTGCAGCACCGGCTCCGATCCCCACCATGCCTTGTAGTAATAAAAGTTGTCTTTGGGAAAGCCGCACATGTCGACAATGCCGAACTGCGAGTTGATCGAAGGCCACGCGTAGGGAGTGGGCTCGCCGCGGTAGTCGAAGCCGGTCCAGGCAAATCCCCCCGACAGCCATTCCCGAGTTGCATAGAACTTCCACCATTCCTCCGCCAGTTGCGACCAGTCCGTATGGTTCAGATCGTACGCGCTGACCCAGTTACGCAACTTGTCGGTCGAATAAATTCCGCGTGTGGAAACCGTGCTGGCTGTCTCCGAACCCACGCTTGGAGTTTTCGGATGCGCCTTGTGCCATTCATCGTGAACTTTGAGGTTGTAGTTAAAGCCCATGACGTCGAGTTGCTCGGGAAAGTGGGTTTCGAACGCGGTATTGATCGCAGCGGTACAAAGCCGCGTGGGGTCAAGTTCGTGCGTTCGCGCAATCATGTCGTCAATGACGCGCATGCCCTGGGGCTGAAACATCATCGTCCACTCCTCGTTGCCCATGGACCACAAAATAATTGCCGGCGAATTGCGGTAGCGTTTCACCATCGCCTCAAGCTGCGCCATGCCCTCCGGATTCGAACTCATCAGCCGCGTTTCGCACATCATCATCATCCCCAACCGGTCGCAAGCCTCCACCCACTCCGGCGTCGGCATATTGTGCGACGTCCGCACTGCATTGCCGCCCATATCTTTCAAGACGCCCACCCTGTACCACTGCATCCGGTCGGGCAGAGCCGCACCCACTCCGGCGTGATCATGATGATTGCAGGTGCCTTTGATCTTTACCGACTTGCCGTTGAGGAAGAATCCCTTATCAGCGTCCCACGCGATTGTGCGTACGCCAAAGCTGACGCGCTCCGCATCGCGCGCCTTGCCGCCCACCTCGACGGTGACGACCGCCGAATAAAGATTGGGATTTTCCGGCGACCACAGCGCTGGATTGGTAATCGAAGCACTGGCCGTAAAGCTGGCCGATCCGTCGGCAGACACGGATTCCGGCGCCGAATCTGCAGTTCCCACCACTTTTCCCGCCGCATCCAGAATCTGCCAACGCACTCGACAGGTCTCCGCTTGCTGACCCTGATTTTGCACCATGGTCCCCAGACTCAGCGTCGCCCCATTAGCCTTTACTGAAGTCCGAACCGTGCTGTCCCAATTTCCCAAGTGAAGCGCATCGGTCTTCGTGAGCCACACATGCCGGTATATGCCCGCGCCTTCATAGAACCAGCCGTCGCCAAAGCTGGCGTCCATGCGCACCATCAGATAGTTCTTGCCGCCGTAATTCAGAAAGTCGCTCACGTCGAAGCGAAAGGGCGCGTACCCGTTATCGTTGCGCCCAATGAAATATCCGTTCAAAAACACCAGCGCGCTGCGAAAAGCGCCGTCAAACTCCACCGTGATGCGCCGTCCGCTGTCTTCTTTCGGAATGTCGAAGGTGCGCCGGTACCAGCCCACGCTGGTCTCAGGATACCGTCGCCCCAGCGGCTTGTAGCCGTGCGATTCCTCTTCGTCATCGCGCACAAACGGCAACTCAACCGCCCAGTCGTGCGGCAAATTGAGCGAGCGCCATTTCGAGTCGTCAAATTTCTGTGTGGCAAACCAGAATTCTCCCGACTTGGCGAAGTCTCCCTGGCCTATCCCAAATCCCAAGTCGCGCAGCGGGTCGTTCGCGTGGCCCTGAAAAAACTTCCAGCCAAAGTCGAACAACAGATGCTCCCGCGGAGCCACCGCAGCCAGCGCCTCAGCCGACGCAGCGCCGGGATACCCCGCGAGCAGAGCGTGCGCGCGCCCCACCGACCCTGCGACCAGAGTTGACGCCGAGAGTGCAAGGCCAGAGCGAAGCAAATCGCGGCGGGTAAGGGAACGAAGAGGAGAATCCATTCTGTGCCTCTCGAGGAAGACGAAATTGGAAGCCGGTCCCGCGCTCAGCCGCGCACGGGACTGAGCATTATAAAGCCGGGTAGCCCAGAGTGGAGAAAAGGCATGTTTAGCTTTTCAAGTGCGCAGAGGCAGATACGAAAACACCCAAAGCCAGTCTACTTCTCTTCCTTTATTTCGCCCATGCCCACAATCTTCGATGAGGTGCGGAATTTCTTGTAGTCGCGATACTCCTGATCGCCGTCGATGTTGTAGCCCTTGAACAACGCGACCCGCGCATCCACCTTGAAGGTCACGTGCCGCGGCAGCCATACTTCATCGTTGACCCGCGTCTGCTCGAGCATGACGCGCGTCCCTTTGTGGATGCGCGCCAGCACCCATCCGAACGACACCGTATCAATCGCTTCGATATCCATTTTCGCGAGTTGCAGGTCGCCCTTGTCGATCCACACGCGGCCGCGGAATTTGGAGAGCAGCTTCGCCTCCTTCATCTGCGGCTCAAAGCCGGGTCGCGGTGCGCCATCGATCACCCACGCCTCGCGCCCGTCCACCTCCTCCGTTCCGACCAGTTTGAAGTTATAAGCCTCCGCTACCTCGCGCACGAACTTGCGGCTATCTTCTCGTTCTTTGACCGCTTTCTCTTCCCGTTTCTTGCGTTGTTCTTCCGATTCGTTCTTGCGCTTGTCGATGATCTTCTGGATCTTTTCTTCTTCCTTGGCCGCTTCCTTGGCGTCGAGCGGCTTATCGTCCTTGGCGATGAGGCGCTGCACCTGCTCGCCATAGATTTCCAGAACTTCGTAGGTCTTCACTTCGGTGGATTTGGTCTGCCCTTTGCCGTCGAGTTTGTTCTCGACCTCGCGGTCGATGTAGGTATAGTCGCGCTGCCGCTTGTCGTTTTCGATGTCCTTGTCCGCCACGACGCGCAGCAACTGCCGCATCTGCTCCTGGGACAGTTTGCCATCGGGCCCGGTCGTGAGATCTGGGATCGTTTCCGCGGAGCTAACTTCAGGCTGAGACTTTTCTTGCGACGCCGCTGCAGGGGCGGACTCCTGCTGGCCGAACGCCGGCAGGTAGATGAGCAGGGAAAGGATGAGAGCGCGGCCGCGAGACCTCATGACGTTAATCTAACCCCTTAGACGCCTTGAAGTTCCGCTGGGAAGCAAGGATGGCAGGTCAGATCTCATCGCTCGCGAGAACCGACTGCTTCACCGCCAACTGGCTGCAGGTGCGCCCGATGACATCCTGGGCGGAACTGGTTTCGACGAACTGGAAACCGTAGCGGAATGCGCTTCGTTGGCGAACCAGTGCCAGCAGTTCTACGTCGCCCAGGGGCAGGGCAAACTCCAGGCGCACTATTTCACCCACCGGAACTTCCTCTCGCAGAATGGCCGAAACTCCCGACTCGCTGATGTCGACGGTGTCGCCTCGAACCACAGTAGCGCCGCGCGGGTATACACGAATGCCGACTTCCAGCTTGAACCGGGGATGGCGGCGAGCTTCCACAGATTCCTGAGTCTGGTCCGCGCCGAATGGGCTGCGCACTTCCACGCCTATGGTCTCCCGGACCTGAGGTGCGCCGGGCCCGGGTGGAACGGACTCGCTCTCCAGATTGCGTCCAACCGCGGCGTGAAAGCAAGCGCAAAGGTCCTTCGGGATGGATCGGCAGCGTGGACCGGCAACTTTAGCGTAGCCCCGGAAATTCAGTCCCTGACCTTGTGCGCTTTGCCTAAACACTCCGCCTGGAAGAGCCGCTCGTCCACGCGGTGCAGCCGCTTTTCCTGCGCCTTCGTCATCAGCGAATAATGCTTGATGTCGAACAGATGATAGACGATGAACCACACCGGCTGGTCGGTAGTCATCCAGTTCTGTCGGTCGAAGCGTTTCAAGTTCACCGGACCCGAGTAGCGGCGCAGAGTTCGTTCGCGCCGCAGGTTGAAGTAGGCGTTGAAGTAGCTCAGCGCCAGCTCGCGCAGCGTGCGATAGACCGGTTCGCGCCAGCGGCATCCGGTGTAATTCGACTTGGCGACAGCGCCCCAGCAGCCGTCCTGGCGGTAAATGGCGATGACGTGGTCGGTGTCGTGTTCGGCTTCGAAATCCAGCAGCAGCGGAGGATATCCGTTCGCGCGCAAGGCCGCCGCCGCGAAGATCGCTCCTTCCAGGCAATGCGACGATTCTTCCGCCAGCACCTTCCGCGGCGACCACGCCGTGTCTTCCAGGTGATACGGCATGTCATCCAGAAATTTCTGGATGCCGTATGGATTCTTCATGCTGCGCAGCTTGCGCAGTTCTTTGGGGGTGAAGCCGGGAGTCAGGCCAGAGTGGTTATCGGTCATTGGGTTTTGGCGTTTCGCATTCGTGCTGGTGCAGAAATGTCTTGGAGATTCAGCGCTTCGATGCCGAAGTAAAAACGGTGCCGACCTCGTGTGGTTGATCCACGAGCACGTCAGGAGGTTCGTCGTCCAATGTGTGCGTGGCGAAGCCGTAGGTCACGCCAATCGTCCACAACCCGGCGTTGCGCCCGGTACGCACGTCCACATGAGAATCTCCGACGATCGCGGCCTGCTCCGGACGCACTCCGCTCTCCTCCAGCAACTTCCGCGCGCCCTCGGGATCGGGCTTCTTCGTGGCAAAACTGTTGCCGCCGTAAATCTGCGTGAAGAATGGTCCCAGCCCGAGCGCCTCGACAATTGCCCGCGAGGGAATCACTGGCTTGTTCGTGAGTACGGCCATCTTGCGCGGTGTGCCGTTCCCGGATCTCTGAACGGCTGCCAGCGCCTCGGTGACTCCCGGATACACCGTCGTGTGATCCAGCTTGTGCTCCCGGTAGTAGGAAAGAAAAAATTCCAGCCCTTTGCGAATCAGGGCCTCGTCGACCTTTTCGCCGCCCAGCGCCCGCTGAATCAAGATGGGCGCGCCATCGCCCACGTAACTGGCGATCACTTCGTCGGGCAATTCCGGCCGCCCGATATGGCGCAGCGCGGCGTTAACGGAATGGACCAGGTCGAGGCGCGAGTCAATCAGCGTGCCATCCAGGTCGAAGATCACTAGTTGGATCGACTGCGGGTCGAAAGCGCGGCGGGTCCGAATCATCTGCTTCCAGAATAAAGCACTCAGCACGCAGCCGTCAGCACTAAGGGGTGTGTGGTTCCGGGTCTTTGACCCGGAAAGGCCGAGCAAAGCTCGGCTGCTTCTGTCCCTTGACATCACCTATATTTCTAGTAATATCGAAATATGGCAGCAACTACCAAAGCTCCTTCCCCCAGCAAGGCCGCCGAGCGCGTCGCCAAATATGCCGACATGTTCTCCGCCATGGGCACCGAACCCCGACTTCGCATCATGCAACTGTTGCTAACCGCGCATCCTGAAGGACTCGTGGTCAGCGACATTCAGGGCGAACTCGAAATCCCCAACTCGACCCTCTCGCATCATCTCGACAAACTGCGGACCGAAGGCCTGGTCGAAGTGCAGCGCGAGGGTACGTTTCTACGCTACACCGCGAACACAGTTGCCTTGCAAGAGTTGTTGCAGTTCTTGTACGCCGAATGCTGCACCCGCAATCAAGCCCTCAAACCGCAAGACATCATTCAAATCTGTAAATAGGAGCCCTTTATGAGCACGAACGAGACCACCGACATCAAAGAAGTTGTCAAACAGAAATACGGCGAAGCCGCCCTGCGCGTGAAGTCCGGAGGCAGTTCCTGTTGCGGCGCGACTGCCAGCACGGGCTGCTGCGACCCCATCACGACGAATCTCTACGACGCGACGCAGGCCGGACAAATCCCCGAAGAGGCTTTGCTGGCCTCACTCGGCTGCGGCAATCCGACGGCGCTGGCCCAGTTGAATCCCGGCGAGACCGTCCTCGACCTCGGTTCCGGCGGAGGCATTGACGTGCTGCTCTCAGCGCGCCGCGTCGGACCCACCGGCAAAGCTTACGGTCTCGACATGACCGACGAAATGCTCGCTCTGGCCAACGACAACAAGCGCAAAGCGGGCATCGAGAACGTCGAGTTCCTGAAGGGCGAGATTGAGAGCATCCCGCTGCCCGACAACTCCGTCGACGTCATCATTTCCAACTGCGTGATCAATCTCTCCGCGGACAAAGACAAAGTCCTGCGCGAGGCCTTCCGCGTGCTGAAGCCGGGCGGACGCTTCGCCGTATCCGACGTCGTCACCCGCGGCGAGATTCTGCCCGAAATTCGCCAGAGTGTGTTGGCGTGGGTGGGCTGCATTGCGGGCGCTCTGGAAGAGAACGACTACCGCAGCAAACTCGCAGCAGCCGGTTTTGAGCAGATTGAAGTCGAGCCCACCCGCATCTACCGCGCCGAAGATGCCCGCGAATTCCTCGCCGGGCAGGGAATCGACGTCGACGCCCTCGCTCCGCAAGTGGACGGAAAATTCCTGAGCGCCTTCCTCCGCGCCGTGAAACCGACTCCCACGCAGCAGGCCTGCTGTGGCCCTACGTGCTGCAACTGAGCTGGATCGGAGAGGACAGCAATGCCAGGACACTACAACGTTCTATACCTGTGCACCGGGAACTCGGCGCGTTCCATCATGGCCGAGGCCATCATGAATCAAAAGGGCCGCTCGAACTTCACCGCATACAGCGCGGGCAGCCATCCCTCCGGAGCAGTTCGCCCCGAGGCGCTGCAGCAACTGGAATCCGCGCACCTTCCGACCACTGGCCTTCGCAGTAAGAGTTGGGACGAGTTTGCGAAACCAGACGCTCCTAAACTCGATTTTGTTTTTACCGTCTGTGACAATGCGGCGAACGAAGTCTGCCCGATCTGGCCGGGCCAACCAATGACTGCCCACTGGGGCATCCCCGATCCTTCTGCTGTGCAGGGAACCAAGGAGCAGGTGGAGAAAGCCTTCCGCGAAGCTTTCTTCCTGCTGGATCGAAGAATCAGCCTCTTCCTGAGCCTCCCGCTCTCGACCCTCGACCGCTTCTCGCTCAAGAAGGAAATCGACAACATCGGCCGCCAATGAACCTCACCCCCGAGCATCGGACGCAAATGACCACCAATGTGACATCCCGTCTCAGCTTCCTCGATCGTTATCTGACGCTATGGATCTTCACCGCCATGCTCGTTGGCGTCGCGGCCGGCTGGGCCTTGCCCGGAACCGTGCCCTTTCTAAATCGCTTCAGCGTGGGCACCACCTCGATTCCCATTGCCGTGGGCCTCATCCTGATGATGTATCCGCCACTGGCCAAAGTTCGTTATGAAGAACTGGGCGAGGTCTTCCGCAACAAGAAAATTCTCATTCTCTCGCTAGTGCAGAACTGGGTGATTGGCCCGCTTCTGATGTTTGCTCTGGCCATCATTTTTCTGCGCGGTTACCCCGAATACATGGCCGGCCTCATCATGATCGGGCTGGCGCGCTGCATCGCCATGGTGATCGTGTGGAATGAACTGGCCAAGGGAGACACAGAATATGCCGCGGGTTTGGTGGCCTTCAACTCCGTCTTCCAGGTGTTGTTTTACTCGGTGTATGCCTGGGTATTCGTCACCAAGTTGCCGGAGTGGTTCGGATTGCATGGCATGGTCGTCAATGTATCGATCCGCGACATTGCCCGCAGCGTCTTCATTTACCTGGGCATCCCCTTCTTTGCTGGCATGATTACACGCTTTGTGCTGCTACGGGCGCGCGGAAAGCAGTGGTATGAGAAGTCCTTCATCCCGCGTATCAGCCCCATCACGCTGGTCGCACTCTTGTTCACCATCGTCGTGATGTTCTCGCTGAAAGGCGGATACATCGTACGCCTGCCCTTCGACGTTGTTCGCATCGCGATTCCACTGCTAATTTACTTTGTCGTGATGTTCCTGGTGTCGTTCTACATGGGGCACAAACTGGGGGCAGACTATTCGAAGACCGCGACCTTGTCGTTCACAGCAGCCAGTAACAATTTCGAACTTGCCATCGCGGTGGCTGTCGCGGTCTTTGGAATCAACTCCGGCGCGGCCTTCGCCGCGGTCATAGGCCCGCTGGTCGAAGTCCCGGCGCTCATCGGATTGGTAAGCGTCTCGCTGTACTTTCAGCGTCGCTACTTCACGCAAGACGCTGTCGTCCCCGCATTCGCGACTGCTGGTAAGCGGTGAAGATCCGCGTCCTGGTCATCGTCCCCAGAACGCTGGGCACTCCCGTTCGGGACAGCGGTCACGTGGTCCGACCACCCGGTCACGCGAGATTGAGAATTTCCGTACTTTTCCAACCCCCAGTTACCATTTACAATCCAACAGGTTCCGGGCAGCTTCGTGGAATCGCAGGACGGCTGCCAGGAATCTAACTGAGCTAGGACCCAGGAACCGGATGGCCACGACAAAGACCGACCCCAAGCTGGCAGTGACGGCCAACGGCGCGAAGAAGAGCAAGCTTTATGAAGGACTTACGCGCGAGCAGCTCATCCAGGCCTACCGCCTCATTTACACCTCCCGGCGCATCGATGACCGGGAAATCCTGCTCAAACGCCAGCAGAAAATCTATTTCCAGATGTCCGGTGCCGGGCACGAGGGCATCGGCGTCGCCGCCGGCCTAGCGCTGAAATCCGGATACGACTGGTTCTATCCTTACTATCGCGATCGCGCGCTATGCCTCGCGCTCGGCGTCAAGCCTTACGAAATGTTCCTGCAGGGCGTCGGCGCGGCCGACGATCCCAGTTCCGGCGGGCGCCAGATGCCCTCGCACTGGAGCTATCCTGCACTGCACATCGTCACCCAGTCGTCGCCGACGGGCTCGCAGATTCTGCAGGCCGTAGGCTGCGCCGAAGGTGGACGCTATTTCGCGCGCCATCCCAAGGCCGCGGCCGTTCCCACTTCAGGTTCCGCGGACTACCGCCAGTTCAAGAACGTCAGTTTCCAGGGCGATGAAGTCACTTACGTATCTCTCGGTGATGGCACCTCCAGCGAGGGCGAGTTCTGGGAGGCGATGAACGCAGCCGCGCTCGAAAAGCTGCCAGTCATTTTCTGCGTGGAAGATAACGGCTACGCGATCTCCGTCCCGGTCGAAGTCCAGACCGCAGGCGGAAGCATTTCGCGCCTGGTGTCCGGATTCCCCAACTTCCATTTCGAAGAAGTCGATGGCACGGATCCAGTAGCAAGCTACGCGGCGTTCTCGCGGGCCACGCGATACTGCCGCGAAGGACACGGCCCAGCCTTCGTCCACGCCCACGTGATCCGTCCGTACTCGCACTCCTTGTCAGATGATGAACGCCTGTACCGTCCCGATGCCGAGCGCGAACGCGACGCTCAGCGCGATCCAGTCACACGCACGCAGATGTTTCTTCTGCGCGAAGGCATCCTCGACGAAAAGGGCATCAATCAACTCGAGAAGGAAGTCGAAGCCGAGTTGCAGATCGCGGTAGACCAGGCGCTCGAAGCCCTTCCGCCCGTGCCCGAAAGCATCACGAAATTTGTGTATTCGCCCGATATCGATCCGGCGTCGTCCGCATTCGACACGCAGGCTGTAGTTCCGGAAGCTCCGGCCGACGGAAAAAAGCCGGCCGGCAAGACCATGGCCGACCTGATCACGACCACCCTGCGCGACGAGATGAAGCGCGACGAGCGCATCGTGATCTTCGGCGAAGACGTCGCCGACTGCAGCCGCGAGGAGTATCTAAAGCGCAAGCTGGTCAAAGGCAAGGGCGGAGTCTTCAAGCTCACCTTCGGCCTGCAGAATGAATTCGGCAACGATCGCGTCTTCAACGCGCCGCTCGCCGAGGCCGCCATCGTAGGACGCGCCACCGGCATGGCCACCCGCGGTCTGAAGCCAGTCGTCGAGATTCAGTTCTTCGACTACATCTGGCCCGCGATGATGCAGATTCGCGACGAGCTCAGCGTCATCCGCTGGCGCTCGAACAACGGATTCTCCTGCCCCGTCGTGATTCGCGTCGCGATCGGCGGATACCTGACCGGCGGCGCCATCTACCATTCTCAATGCGGCGAGAGTGTCTTTACGCACATCCCCGGCCTCCGCGTCGTTTTCCCATCGAACTCGCAGGATGCCGCCGGACTGTTGCGCACCGCCATCCGCTGCGACGACCCAGTGCTGTTTCTCGAGCACAAGCGCCTGTACCGCGAATCCTTCGGCCGCGCCGCTTATCCCGGCCCCGATTACATGATCCCGTTCGGCAAGGCGAAGATCGTGCATCCCGGCACCGATCTGACCGTGATTACTTACGGCGCGGTTGTGCCCCGCGCCCTACAAGCCGCGCAGAAACTTGAACGCGAGCAAGGCGTGAAGGTCGAACTGATCGACTTGCGCTGCCTGAATCCGTTTGATTGGGACACCATCGCCGCGTCGGTATCCAAAACGAATCGCGCGCTGGTCGCGTACGAAGACACACTGAGCTGGGGCTACGGCGCCGAAATCGCAGCCCGCATCGCCGACCAACTCTTCGATAAACTCGACGCCCCCGTCCGCCGCGTAGCCGCGAAAGACGTGTTCGTCGCCTACCAGCCCATTCTGGAAGATGCAATCCTTCCCCAGCCCAACGATCTGTTCCTGGCGATGAAAGAGCTGTCGGAATACTAAGGACGGGTGCCCCATGTCTCGCGTTTTTGGCGAGACGTGGGGACTTACTCCCCGAACACCATGCTGTAAATCCCGCCGCCGAGCGCCCCGCCAATCAGCGGCGCCTCCCAGAACATCCACAACTGCTGCAGTGCCCAGCCGCCAGCGTAGATCGCAGGCCCCGTGCTGCGTGCGGGGTTGACCGACAAGTTCGTTACTGGGATTCCCACCAAGGATCAGCGTCAAGCACAGTCCAATCGCGATCGGCGTGAATCCTATCGGCGCTCGGTTGTCCGTGCGCCCATAATCACGATCAGGAAGAACGCAGTCAGCACGACCTCGGAGACGAAGCCTGCCAGCAGGGAATAGCCTCCGGGAGAATTGGCACCGTGACCGTTCGACGCGAATCCAGCGTGCACATCGAAGCTGGCCGATCCGCTGGCAATCACGTAGAGCACGCCCGCCGCGGCAATCGCACCCACGACCTGCGCGATCACGTAGGGCAACAAATCGGAAGCTGGGAAGCGCTTGCCGACGACCAGCCCACACTCACCACCGGATTCAAATGGCAACTGGAGATGTGTCCGAGGGCGAACGCCATAGTGAGGACCGTGAATCCGAAAGCGAGAGCGACGCCGGCGAAGCCGATGCCGACTGCGGGAAAGCCGGCGGCCAGCACGGCTGCGCCGCATCCGCCAAATACCAGCCAGAAGGTTCCAATGAATTCCGCTGCTGCACGTTTACTAATAGGCATGGGGATCCCCTGGAGCTTCAGTGATGGGAATTTGCTGTAAGTTGCGGGGCCGAGTTCCTGCGAGTCCAAAAGCGTAGCACAACAAAATCAGAATCAGAAGAACGTAGCGTCAGTGTCGCCGCTGTCCCGGACGACGTTGTAGCGCCGCCGTCCCGGCGGCTGTCCCGGGGGCGTCTCGCCCGCGGATGCCGGAACTAACTCTGCTCCCTCAAGTTACGAACGCTTTCCCCGCAAGCCGATCTTGATTGTCCGTTCCTCCCAACAATGCTAGGCTCCGAAGAAGTGGGTTCTGCGTACGCCAATCCGTTGAAGTCGACCCCTTCGGTGTCCAGTCGCCTAGCTCAGTGGCTGCAGTCCGCCTCGGCGGAAGTCTGGGTCAAGTTCCTGCTCGCACTCGTGGGACTAGGCCTCGCCTTCGCCACGGCGCTTTTTTCGACCGTGTCGCGCGATGCCGGCAACGTCTGGGCCACCGTCATTCTGGCCTCGACCTCGCTGCTGCTCGCCACCATGGTGGGGCTGGTCACCGTCCCCTATCTGGCGCGGCGCGTGGCCGTCGAGCGCATGCGCGAGTCTTTTGATTACGACGTAACCCGCGCCGGCATCATCTACGTGCTGGTCACCATCGTGATCGCCATTGCCGCCCTCAACACCGGCAACAATCTTCTCTACATTGTGGTTGCGGCCATGCTTTCGGCCATCCTGGTCTCCGGAATTGTCTCTGCCTGGGTGCTGCGCTGGTTGGAACTTGATGTCCGCCTGCCCGAACACGTCTTCGCCGGACGCCCCGTAGCCGGACGCATCGTACTGCACAATCCCCGCCGCTACCTGCCGTCGTTTTCTATCCGCGTAATTTCCACGCGCAAGAAAAGAAAGAAGGCGTCCAAGCAGTGGCAGTGGGAAGCGACCACATTCGCCTTCCCTTTTAACCGTCCCAAAGAGCAGCAATGGCTGCGCTTGCCCGACCGTCGGTTGCGTCGAGTTCTCGTCGTTCCACCGCCACCCGGAATCTTTCAAGGGATGGCCTATTTCCCGTTTCTTCCCCCTCAGTCCGACGCGTCCGCCGACCTGGAGTTGCGCTTCGATCAGCGCGGCCGCTATCGCGAAGACAGCTTCGGCCTGGCCACGCGCTTTCCCTTCGCGTTCCTCACCAAGACGCGCCATGTATCGCTGCCCCGGGAAGTTCTGGTCTACCCGCGCATCGACCCGACCGACGAAGTGTTTGAGGTGCTACCTTTGGTTCGGGGCGAGTGGGAGAGTTTTGTCCGCGGCCGCGGCTCCGACCTGTACATGATTCGCGAGTACCTGCCCGAAGACTCTGCCCGTCACGTCGACTGGAAGGCGACCGCCAAGTCAGGCTCACTCAAGGTCCGCGAGTTTGCCCGCGAAGACGAGCGCAAACTCTGCATCGCCTTCGACAATCCCGAGCCGGGCCGGATTTCCGAACGCGCCTACGAAAAGGCCGTCGATCTCACCGCCTCACTGGCTTGGCACTTTTCCACCCAAGAAGCGCAGGTTTCCTTTGTAGTGCCCGGACGTCCCCGCACCCGCGATCTCCATGAGTTTCTCGCATGGCTGGCTGTGATTGAACCAGGAACGACCGGCGCAGAGAGCGGCAAGAACGCGCCCTCGGACGATGGCTTGCACGAAATGAATCTGGGCGGCTCCGATGACTACAACATCGTCATCACCGCTCGCCAGCGGGGCAGCCTGCCCACCGCGCTCTGGAACTCCTCGTACTTCATCTTCGCCAGCGACGATTCGCCGTCGAAGAGCCTCCCACGCTAGATCGCTGGAGGCCATTCGTAAGGAAACGATTTCCCCGCCTCCTCTGCGCTGATCTGCACACCTAAGGTGGCCGCTGCGTGAGCCAAAACCGGATCGCGGCCGTTGGCCAAATCTTGAGCGCTCGGCAGCACTACCTCATCCGGAGTAACTCCCACGTGCTCCAGGCTCTTTCCGTCCGCCATGATCAGATTCCACTCGGTGACTGAAGCTCCGTAATACACCGCCGTATCTGTTCCAGTCTGCTCACTGTGCTCTCTGGCCTCCATAACACTGCCGGAAGAATGGTCTCCTATCACCATCCCCCGTTTCTCGAGTTGCATAATCCTGGCGAATAACTCCGCGGCCGAGGCCGACTCCGTGTCCACCAGTACCGCCACTTTTCCGGGGAACGTATTGTGAAGCGGTTTCGCCATCTCGGGCTTGGAGTCTTTTCGTCCGATGCGATCCGCGATCTTCACCTCCCGGTCGAACATACCGCCCACCAGGTACCGGAGCGTATCGACGGACCCACCTGGATTGCCCCGCAGATCTACGATCAGGGCCTGATGTTTGCGAGCTTTACCGATCATGTCTCCTATCTCGACTGCGGAAAAGTTAAACTCCGGTATTTTTATGACCATCAACTCATCGCCAAACTCCCGAAAGCGGGCGCGCATCAGGTGTTCCTGATCTTCGCCTTCGCGCACCAAATCGTAGAAGTTGGTACCTCCATTTCCGCTGGTCATGTCCGCAATTTTTGGCCTCTCGCGGATTTTCGCGGCCACTTCGACCTGGCGCTGCGCCCCCGACGGATCCTTGAGTCCCAGTTGCAGCATCGGCTGCGGACGTAGGATCGAGAATACATACTGCACCTTCCAAAGATCGTCGCGGTTTACGTCATAGCCGTTGATCGTGAGGATCTCATCCCCCGGCTTTACTCCCTTGGTTTCGGCATTGCTTTTGGGGCGAACATGGCTCACAAAGCACCGATCGCCAACCATCTGATATTGCAATCCGTACTCGTGGCGGTAAGAGTGTTCCGGGGGAAGAAAGAAGGTGTGCGTGTCGTTGAGGGTGTCGAGCGCCGCGGCAATGTGCGACAGTGCCATATTCATCGACGTGGTCTTCTCGATCTTCTGCTTGGCCTCGGCAACCTTCGCATCCCAGTCCACGCCGTGAAACTTGGGATCGTAGTAGTGTTTCCGCACTTCGCTCGCAACCGTTCGCAACATATCCTGCGCCCGCCCGCGATCTAGACTCGATATCTGCGGCGGCGCCTGCGACCAACCCATTGTTGCCAGCATGCTAACAACAGAGAGAAATGTTGCGGTTTGGACGGCCTTCGTGACGAACATGGCGAATTCTCACTTTCCCAGGGTTTAATCAGAAGCCGCGAGCTCCTGTGCGCCCTCTCAGGACTTCTGAAATTGACCGCGAATTGTACACCCTGAGCGGAAAATTTCTTTCCCGCCCAACCTTTTTCACTTTCTTTCCATCTCCTTTTCGGCATATACTCGCCCCCCGGTAGATGCTTTTGGACAGCTCGGAACTCTGCAACCGGGAGGTGTCAAAATGCTTATCTGCGACCTGATCAAGAATCAGGACACGTATCAAGCGGAACTGGGTCACACTGTGCTCGAAACCGTGCGTGTCATGGTCGACCGCAACATCGGCGCCGTTCCTGTCCTGCACAACGGCAAGCTCGTCGGGATTTTTTCCGAGCGCGACCTCATGCGGCGCGTGGTGGCCGAAGGCCGCGATCCCCGCAATACCTGTATGGCTGAGGTGATGACCGACGACCCTCTCACCATCAGCATGAACGAGGACCTCGAAAGCTGCATGGCCCTGATGCGGCGCCACGGTTTCCGCCACCTACCCGTCTGCCACGACGGACAACTCGTGGGCATTATTTCGCTGCGCGACATCCTGTTGCACGATCTGAATGAGAAGGATGACGAGGTGCGTATGATGCGCGCTTACATCCACTCCATGCCCGACGCGTAACCGCCCTCGAAGCCCGCGTCGGAATCGTCCCGCCCAGCACTCGATCGTTGTTCTGAGTGCCGGGGCCACCCCTATCTCCTCGTAAGGACTGACCTTAGTCCCTGGTTTGGCTGCGTTTGGAGTGCTGTAGCACGAAGGTAACCTTGCGCCAGGGTGCCTCCGAAGGTAACGTTACTTCGGATTACTTCAGAGCATTGAACATCGGGTTGCGAACCGTTAACGTTACTTTACCGACCCGAGTACCCGTAGCTTGCCGGCGAACCTGGAAATGAGCGAGACAATCAAAGTCCTTTATTACGCGCTCTGGATTGCGCATCCCCTACTGGAGATGGCAATCGCTGCCCTCATGTACCGCCGGGGGATGCACCGCAAGTTCAAGTTCTTCTTCGGATACATCATCGTTCAGTTCGTCACCTTCGCCGTGGTTTTTCCCTCATACTGGCATAGTTATGCGCTCTTGTTCTACCTCTACTGGATTTGCGATGCGCTCAGCGTTGCTGTTGGTTTCGCCGTGATCCACGAGGTGTTTGTCGACGTTTTCCGCGCGTTCCATACGCTGCGCGATCTGGGCACCGTGCTCTTCAAGTGGGCGGGTCTGGTCATGTTGCTGGTGGCAGGCGTAGTCTCGGTTTCCACTAATTCGTCGGAGATGCCGCCCATCATTCAGGCCATCCTCACCGGCCAAAGATGCGTGCGCATCATTCAAGTGGGAATGGTGCTCTTCCTGCTTTTCTTTGCGCACTATGTCGGCATCAGCCGCCGCCAGCACAGCTTCGGGATCGCTTTGGGCTTCGGATCCTTTGCCGTGATTGAACTCATTATCGTCTCCTCCTGGATCGGGAAGCACTTGACGGGCCCGTGGATGAGCATCTTCAACATGTGTGCCTACAACAGCACGCTGCTGATTTGGTTCGGCTACGTCGCCCTGAAGAGTCCGGCTCGCGATGCCTCCACGTCTCTGCTGCAACCCCAGCGCTGGGAGCAGAGTCTGTCCGACATCCACCACCCGCTTCCCGCCGACTCGCTCATCCCAATGTTCGAAGGCATGGTTGACCGCGCTCTTTCCCGCACGCAGCAGGAAGTACCCCTCACCCACGAGAGTCGAGCGGCCGGTACTGCGACCCGGGCAGCCGCAGCCGGAACTGGCAGCTTCCGAGTTCCCACGCCCCAAGTCAACAAGCCGTAGTGGTTTCCGCCCCGTCCATCCTGTGAATTTCTTCCATTCTCCGGCTCTTCCGGCGACGTTTCTGTCTTTACCTGTTCTGAAATTGTAAAATCTGCGCAAAGGATGTACCACTGTGCGCCCCTCCTGCGGATCGCAACGAATACTTGATTAGATGATCTCAAGTGCCTGATATTTCAGGTGGATACTCGAATCCGATTAATCGGTAGGAGAGGGTTTCGGAGGGACGATTCTAGGCGGGATGAAAATTGTTGCACACAAAACTTGACACCGGTCCTATAATGCGGCACCGCGAAAAAGGTTCCCTCCGGGGAAACTCTAAGCGGATAGGAGACGAACCCATGAAACGCACAATCAGGATTTCGATCCTGATGGTAGGACTAGTGGGCACATTCGTTGCAGCCGCCGTCCAACAGGTTCCCGCCGCGGACGGTGGCCCACTGATTCTGTGCCCACCCAAACAACCCAACTGTCAAACAACCCTGCCACCGCAGTAGAACCGGGACCAGGTTGTGACCGCAAGGTCACTAAAGTAACTTAGTCGTGACTGCAATTTGGGCCGAACCAGGGCTCGCAATCTTTGGGCTGTCGGGACCTCATACTGACCCGACAGCCCCGCTTTTTTGTGTGACAGAGCCAGATTTCGGAAACGGCCCCGACTCCAGGGGTACGGAAAGACTACAAAAGCGTGCACCGCCGTGGAAGAGCGGCCCTTCAGGGCCGCGTCAAGGGAGCCTAACAGGTCCGGCTTTAGCCGCTGGGGGAATCCAGCCCCAAGCAAACTGGCCTCAACCTTTCCCGATCGCTGCTTCTATCGCGTTTCCCAACTCATCCGCATCGAAGATGGGCGGCTGGCACGACGACCCCGAGCACAACACCGCAAACGACTTCCCCGACCCTAAAGAAGGAAGATTGGGAATGGTCTCCGCCAACGCTGGCGGAAGGTTCTCGCGCACCGTCTGATGAGCCGCCACCCTCAGCGCGGATTTATTGAACGCAAAAGCCGCGACCGCCGCCGATTGCAGCTTTGCCGCGGCGCCATCATCTCCGTCTCCGGCAATCACAACGACCTGTACCGGACTCTCCAGCAGATGGACCACCGCAATCCCATAGCTCGCCGCGAAGATTCCAAACTGCTCCGCCACGCCGGCAAAAGTCTCCAGCGTCTGCTCGGCTTTGTCGCGATAGCCCGCGTCGCCGCTGTAATGATGCAGGCGCACCAGCGCAATCGCAGCCATCGGATTTCCCGCCGGCGTGGGCGAATCCTGCAGCGGCTTGCGCCGCGTCGCCAGCACACCCAGGCTCGTGCCATCGGCCGCTGGCTCGCTGTCAAAGAATCCCCCCGAAGTCGCATCGTAGAAGCGCGCAATCATCGCATCCGTAATCGCATGCGCAAACTTGAAGTAGCTCAGATCGGCGGTAGCCTCGTAGGCATCGAGGCAAGCCAGCGCCGTGAACGCATAGTCGTCGAGAAGTCCCGCTACTTCGCGATGCGAGGCTGCCGGATCCGAATAAGAAACCACGTGCAGCAACTCAGCCCGTGTAGAGCGGGCACTCCCTTCGACAGGCTCAGGGCAGGCTCTGCCCGCTTCTTCGTGCTCGCTGGACGATGCCTTCCACGCCTCCGCCAGCACCCGGTCCAGCGACCGCAGCGCAAACCGCCTCGCCTCCGCCAGATCGAGCACCTTCGCCGCCTCCAGATACGCCGAAACGCACAAGCTGTTCCATCCCACGTACACCGTCTTATCGACGTATGGAGTCGGCCGCAGTAACCGCGCCGCGTACATCTTCTTCTTGGCGGACGCCAGCAGTTCGTTCACCCGTTCCGCTGCGAGTTTCGTCCGCCCCGCGATCTCCTCTACTGAAGCCCGCACATACAGCACATTCTTCGCCGGATTGTGA
>PMUM01000049.1 GCA_003166855.1 Acidobacteriaceae bacterium
TTGAGCACCTTCGGCCGGTTGACGGTGACGTAGGCAATCGCGTTTTTCTTTTCCAGAAGTATGTTTTCGAAGTTCATAAAATCAATCCTCACCACCTGTCATCCTGAGCGTAGCAATTGCTTTCGCGAAGCGAAAGCAATTGCGGAGTCGAAGGATCCCTATCAGTGCAACGGAACTCCCGGCTACACGAGGAACTCGCCGCAGACTGTCCGCGGGCAAAATCCCTGTCATCCTGAGCAAAGCGAAGGATCTATGCACCCTGCTGTTGCCGGCACACTGCATAGATCCTTCGCGGCAAACTTCGCCGCTCAGGATGACAAGCAACAATCCGCGCCAACCCGTGCCTAAAGCTTCTGCGCCTTCGGCTTCTCCGGGTCCGAGTAATCATAAAACCCCTTCCCCGATTTCCGCCCGTACCACCCCGCCATCACCATCCTCTTCAGCAGCGGAGGCGACGCAAACCGCCTCTCCTTGAACTCGTCATACATCACATGCGTAATGTAATAAGTCGTATCCAGCCCCACAAAATCCAGCAGCGTAAATGGCCCCATCGGATACCCGCACCCCAGCTTCATGGCGTTATCGATATCCTCAATCGACCCCACGCCCTCTTCATACGCCCGGATCGCATCGAGCAAATACGGCACCAGTAGCCGGTTCACGATGAACCCCGTCTTGTCCGAAGTCCGCACCGGAACCTTGCCAAGCTTCTTTGCAAACGCGTAAGCCGACTCATAAACGTCGTCCGCTGTAGCGATGGTCCGCACCACTTCCACCAGCTTCATCAGCGGCACCGGATTAAAAAAGTGCAGCCCAATAAACCGCTCCGGACGCTTTACCGCAGTCAACAACTCCGTCACCGAAATCGACGAAGTATTCGAAGCAAAAATCGCATCCTTCTTCACCACGCCATCTAGCGACGCATACATCTTCTTCTTCTCTTCCACGTTCTCGATGATGGCTTCAATCACAATGTCGCAATCGCTGAGGTCGGATTTGGAAGTTGTCCCCCGAAGCCGAGCACGAGCCGCGTCTTTCTGCTCGGCCGTGATCCCGCCCTTCTCCACCGGCCGCTCGGCAAACTTCGCCAAAGACTTCTCAATCCCAGCAAACCCCTTGTCGAGAAACTTCTGCTCAACCTCAAGCACGGTCACGTCAAATCCAGCCATAGCGCAAACCTGCGCAATGCCAGACCCCATCAACCCACAACCAAGCACTCCAACTTTCTTAATTTCCATGATTGCATCCCTCTTGAAAGCCTTGTCATTCTGAGCGAAGCGAAGAACCTATGCACTTTGCCGTCGCCAGCAAACTGCATAGATCCTTCGCGGCAAAATGCGCCGCTCAGGATGACAAGGGTGTTTTTGATCCGCGCAAATCCGTGGCAAAGAACTCAGCTCAAACTCTCCACCACCATCGCAATCCCCTGCCCCCCACCAATACAAGCCGTAGCCAATCCATATTTCTTCTTCCGCCGCCGCAACTCATACAGCAGCGTGATCACCAGCCGCGTCCCGGTCGCGCCCAGCGGATGCCCCAGCGCAATGGCCCCGCCATTCACATTCACCTTCTCGCGATCCAGCCCGAGCTCTTTCTCCACCGCCAGGTACTGCGCCGCAAACGCCTCATTCACTTCAATCAGATCGATGTAATCCAGCGACAACCCAGCCTTCTGCAGCGCAATCTTCGACGCCGGCACCGGCCCCCGCCCCATCAACTTCGGCTCCACACCCGCGATCCCCCACCCGCAAATCCGACCCAGCGGCTTCAGCCCACGCTTGAGCGCCTGCTCCAGCGACATCACCACCACGGCCGCGCCACCATCCACAATACCGCTCGCGTTCCCCGCGGTGACAGTTCCATTCTTACCGAATGCAGGGCGAAGCTTCGTCAGCCCTTCCATCGTGGTCTGCGGACGCCGGTGATCATCCTCCGTCAGCGACTCCCCCGTCGGCTCGCCCTTATGATTCCGCAACGCCACCGGAACCAGCTCTTCCTGAATGCGTCCTTCTTTATAAGCCGCATCCGCCCGTTGCTGCGACCGCAACGCAAACTCATCCTGCATCTGCCGCGTGATGCCCTGCTCCGACCCATACAGTTCGGCGGTGTTCGCCATATACGATCCGCAATACGTATCGAGCAACGCCACCATCAGGGAATCTTCCAGCTTCCCGCCCGGGGCCAGCGTAAAGCCATCTCGCCCGCGAATCACAAACGGCGCCTGCGACATCGCCTCCATCCCACCGGCCAGCACGATCTTCGCCTCGTCGGTCTGGATCATCTGCGCCGACGACACAATCGACTGCATCCCCGACCCGCACAGCCGGTTCACCGTCAGCGCCGGAGTCTCAATCGGAATCCCCGACCGCAGCCCCACATGCCGCGCCCCATACAGCGCGTCACCCGAAGTCTGCTGCGCGTTGCCGAACACGACGTGATCGAATTCCTTGGCGTCGATCCCCGCCCGCTCGATCGCGCCCTTGGCCGCAACCGCACCCAATTCCTGCGCCGTAAAATCCTTCAATTTTCCGCAATAGCGGCCAAAGGGCG
>PMUM01000263.1 GCA_003166855.1 Acidobacteriaceae bacterium
TACATCGCCGGCATGACCGACAACTTCATCTTCGAGCAATACGAAAAACACTGCGGAATTCGTTGACCGAGGTTTATGTGGACACAGCGAGTGAAGTTCATGAGAAGACAGCGAGTGAGGTTTATGTGAAGACAGTGAGTGAGGTTTATGTGGGGACAGCCGCCCTCGGCTGTCCGCCGGGTAAAGCCCGGCTGCCGGACATCGTGCACCTAGCCCTGTCATCCTGAGCGAAGTTGCCGTCCGCAAAGCGGACGACAACGCAGTCGAAGGATCCCTTCCATTTAATTGCATGATTGTGAGGATTCAGGAAGTTGTCATTGAGTAGGGCGCCTCGTCGGACAATCCTGTGGACACGCCGACTTAGCGGGGATACCCTCCCAGTATGTTCTGGCGTCACAACGAAGCGAAGATTAACAGATTGGAGCGGGGGTATTGGCTCCAGAGTAGACTGCTGGGGAGAACCCGGTTCATATTGCGCGAGGGAGTGCTGCCGAGCCTTCTGACTTGGCTTGTCGTTATGTTCCTTGTTCCAGCTTGGGAAGCATTCTCAAATCGCTCGCCATTCTCCGTGCGCTCGATGATCTCCGGGCGCTGGACCATTTTCATCGATCTCATCCTCCTTGCCCTTTGTCTACTGGGAGGCTATTTAGCCGGTCGCTGGAGATGGACGGACTTCGAAAAAAAGTACCCCGAGAACAGCCTCCCGAGTCGGAAGTAACGCCTTTTTTGTCGACACTTTAATCTAGCCGGCCCGCTTCACCTCCCCGCCACCCCCGCCACCACATCAAACAAAATCCTCGGCCCCCTCCGCACTTCCTCCACCCGAATCCGCTCATCATTCCCGTGCTCAGTATTCCCCTCTTCATCCGTAGCCACATAAGGATTGAACCCATACGAAATAATCCCCAGCGGCCGGTACCGCTGATTCTCCGTATACCCACTCGTGATGTGCGGCACCACCGGCGTCCCCGGAAAATATTTTCCCGACACCTCCCGGATCGTCGCAAACAGTGCATTATCCGTCCCCGAATAATTCGCCACCCGAAACTCTCCCTTCCACGGTTCCACCGTGACATCCGGATCATTCACCACCCGCCGTATCGCCGCCAGCACCGCCTTCGGATCGCCTCCCGGCAGAATCCTCACATCCAGATTCGCCCAAGCCTCCGGAGGAATCACATTCGTCTGCTCCGATCCTCCCATCATGGTCAGAGAAATCGTGTCGCGCAGCAAAAAGTTCAGCGACTCGTCCTTCTCTACTTCCTCCTGAAATTTCTTGTCCTCAATCGCCTTCTTGATATTGCGATATTGCGCCGCCCGCTCCGGCGGCTCATAAGGAGCCATGTCGCGCAAAAACTCATCCACCACCGGCAGCACCCGCATCGGAGTCTGGTAAGCCAGAATCCGGTTCAGCGCCCGCACCAGCCGGTTCGGCGCCGAATCAGCAATCGGACGCGACCCATGCCCCGGCCTCCCATGCGCCACCACATGCATCCAGTAGGTAGTCTTCTCGCCCACATCGACGCCCACATACTTCACCTTGCCGTTCTCTAGCAAGTTCTCGCCGCCTTCGTTGATCAGGAACTCCGCATTCCCCAGCAGATCGCGTTGGTGTTCGATGAACCAATCACTCCCCGTGTCGTCGACCTCCTCATCCGCGACGGCCAGAAAAATCACGTCGCGATCCAGCGCCACCTTTTCGCGCTTCAGCATCACCATCACGACCAGTTGCGCCAGACCTTCATCCTTCATATCCTGCGCGCCCCGTCCCCAAATGTAGCCGTCGCGTATCTCCCCGCTGAACGGCGGAACTTTCCAATGCGCCGCGTCGCTGGTCACCACATCCATATGGTTCAGCAAAATAATCGGCCGCGGGTGCGGGTGCCCCATTTCTGCCGCGTCGTTTGCGGCAGAAGTGGGGCTTTTCTCGTTAACGGTCCGTGGAATCCGCGCCCACAAATCCCCCCGCCCCGGCGCATACTCAAACACGCGATTCTCAATCCCTTCCTGATCCAGAATTTTTTTGAAGAACGCCACCCCTCGCATTTCATTCCCCGGAGGATTCGTAGTATCCACCCGCAGATACTCCTGCATCCACGTCACCGCGAGATCGGAATATTGCTGCAGACGATCCGCCGGAATGCGCGACGACGCCAATGCGGCAGACGGTTCCGCCGTCGTCGACCCGGCGCTCTGGCAAACCAACACTAGTATGAGCACAAAGAATGAACCCATCCACACCAACATCCTTCCCAAACCCCTCATGTGCAAAAACTTTCCGAATGGCAAATCTGCCTCCAAGTATTCGCTGATTACCTGCGGTAGTTACGGCCCGGTCCAACAGCTCGTCCCTCAGACCCTCAGACCTAAAGCCGAAAACCCAAGCCCTAAACCCCAGCCCTAAGACCCAATGATCCTGCACTCTTTTTTCCACGCAGTTTTTATATCAGGTTTCCCAAAATTACCCTGCCACTTGCACCTTGCCTGGCTTTTCTACCTCGGCGAGACTATAATGTCCATAGTTATCAATCATTTAGCGCATCAACCCTCCGGCCTTGTTTGGCATCCCACATGTAATAGGGATAGCAGCGCCGCCGTAAGTCGGCGGCCAGAGTTCAAGGCCAAGCGTAGCGTCAGCGCGGGCCGGTTCAGCGAAACCGCTGGCTTTCTTTACCGTTTCAGGGGACGCAATCAAATTTCACGCACGCCCCAGGCGTGCCGGGGTAAGCCGAGCCTAAACGCTCCGCCCCAAACTTGGAGGAAGTCATCATGAACAACCGCCTACTCTTCGCCCTGCCGTTGGCCGCCGTTCTCGCTTTCCCGGCCGTCGCGCAGACCACCTCGTCAACCACCGATCAGAGCGCGCCTGCCGCCACGACTCAGTCGACTTCGACCTCGACTGACGCCAATGCGACCGGTAAAGCGCCTCTCGCGCCTCCGTCTCGCGAAGGCTTCTGGGGACGCGTCAATCCCTTTGCCCGCAAGAACTATGTGAAGCGCCAGACCGAGCCGATTCGCGACCGCGTCAACGAACTCGATGAGCTGACCGCCGGCAACGGCAAGGCGATCAAAGACACCGACGCTCGCGCCCAGGCTGGCATCAAGCTCGCTTCCGACAAAGCCGACACCGCCGATCAACACGCTGTCGATGCCGGAAACAAGGCCACCGCAGCGCAGCAGACCGCGCAACAGGTCACAACCCGCGTCCAGACCGTTGAGACCGTCGTTGGCAACATCGACCAGTACAAGGCCTCGAACCAGACCGAGATCCGCTTCCGTCCCGGCCAGACTGTCCTGAGCAAGAACGCCAAAGACGCTCTCGACACCATGGCCAGCGGTGTGAAGGGTCAGCGCGGCTACATCATCGAAGTGCAGGGCTTCTCGTCCGGCAAGGGCCAGACCGCCATCACCACCTCGCAGAAAATGGCCGAGTCGGTTGTGCGCTATCTCGTCCTCAACCACGAGATTCCCGTCTATCGCATCTACCTCGTTGGCATGGGGAACGCTCCCGTACCGACGGATGACGCGAAGACCAAGCGCGTTAGCGGAGGCCGCGTCGAAATCAGCCTCCTGAAGAACGACCTGGAACAACTCTCCGCCAACTCCGGAGCCCCTGTCACCAGCACCGATCAACCGCAGCAACCGAAATAAGCCGATGCTCGTGTGGGGACGGGTCTCTGACCCGTCCGCCGAGCGCAGCTCGGACCGGTTTCGACTCAGCAGTTCGGGACCAACGGGCGCCTCGCTCGCAAGTCCCTCCCCCAGAAAAAGCCTCTCGCGCAAGCGAGGGGCTTTTTCGTCCAGAGAGAGGCTTTTTCGTTCCATGAGCAGGAGCGCAGGAATTTCACGAACGCGGACCGTTCCCTCCGAACATGTCATTCCGAACGGAGCCGTTCTTCAGGCGAAGTGAGGAATCTGGTTCTAGCCCTCCTGCTCACACTTCCGTGATCCTCGCGTCCATACCCTAACCCTATGTATGACCTCAAACTCGCCCTCCGCCAGTTCCGGAAGTCTCCCGGTTTCGCAGCCACGGTGATCTTCACCATCGCCCTTGGCATCGGCGCGAACACGGCGATCTTTACCTTGGTCCACGCGATTCTGCTGAAATCGCTGCCCGTCACCAATCCCGCGACCCTCTACCGCATTGGCGACCTGAGCGACTGCTGCATCAATGGCGGTTTCATCAACGATGACGGCGATTTCGATCTCTTCTCCTACGATCTCTATCGCCACCTCCAGGAAAACACTCCCGAGTTCGAACAACTGGCCGCCTTTCAGTCCGGACACCCAACGGTAAATGTCCGCAACGGATCGGCCGCCGCCAAGGCGGAAATCGCCGAATACGTTTCGGGAAACTACTTTTCGACTTTCGGCTTGGGAGCCTACGCCGGCCGCACGCTTCTGCCCTCTGACGACAATCCCGGCGCGGCCCCAGTCGCGGTCTTGAGTTACCAGGCGTGGCAAATCGCTCATGCGGGCGACCCCAGTGTGATCGGCGCGACCTTCTATATCCAGAACCATCCCGTCACGATTGTCGGCATCTCCCCGCCCGGCTTCTTCGGTGATCGCATCGACAGCAATCCGCCAGCCCTCTGGATTCCGCTCAACGCTGAGCCCATCCTCGAAGGCGAGACCAGCATTCTGAAACAGCCAGACACCAACTGGCTCTACGCTCTCGGACGCCTCAAGCCAGGCGTCAATCCCGGCAGTCTGCAAGCCAAATTGACCAACAGCCTGCGCCAGTGGCTCGCCACACAGACGGCCTACACCATCAATGACCGCGGGACGCAAATTCCGAAACAGTATGTGAAGTTGACTCCAGGCGGTGCCGGAATCCAAAACCTGCAACAGGATGCCGGCAGCGGCCTCCATCTCCTCATAGCAATCTCAGGCCTCGTTTTGCTCGTAGCCTGCGCCAACATCGCGAATCTCCTGCTGGCCAAGGGCGCCACTCGCCGCGCCGAAACCTCCATCAGCATGGCCCTGGGCGCAGCCCGATCCCGCCTCATCCGCCAGATGCTCGTCGAGAGCCTGCTGCTCGGCTGCGTCGGAGGACTCGTCGGCATCGCCATGGCCTACGCTGGCGCCCGCATGATCCTCACTCTCGCTTTCCCCGATTCGCCGAACCTGCCCATCCATGCCAGCCCGTCGCTTGCAGTTCTTGGCTTCGCTTTTGCGTTGTCGTTGCTCACCGGACTCATCTTCGGGATCGTCCCCGCCTGGATCACCTCTCACTCGGATCCCGCCGAAGCCCTCCGCGGCGTAAACCGCTCGACCAAAGATCGCGCCTCGCTGCCGCAACGCTCCCTCATCGTATTTCAGGCTGCGCTTTCACTCGTGCTGCTAGTTGGCGCCGGATTGCTCACGCGCAGCCTGCGTAATCTCGAGCATCAGGATTTCGGCATCACCACCACGAACCGCTACGTCTTCCACTTCGATCCCGCTGGCGCCGGCTACACCCCTGCCACGATCGGCGCGGTTAACGACCGACTGGAGCGCGAGTTCTCCGCCCTTCCCGGCGTCCAGAGCGCGGGCCTGGCCCTCTACAGCACGCTGGAGGGCGATAACTGGGGAGAGGGACTGTTCTTCGAAGGCCGGCCAGCGCCAACCGCGGACGATCACAACAATTCCTCGTGGGACCGCGTCAGCCCGCATTTCTTCGAAACCATCGGCCAAGCCGTGGTTCGCGGCCGCGGCTTCACCGAACAAGATACGGCCACGTCTCGCATGGTTGCGGTCGTGAACCAAGCCTTCGTCAAGAAGTTTTTCCCCAACGAAAACCCCATCGGACATCATTTCGGAACCTTCGATCAGAAGTATGCCGCCGACTACGAAATCGTTGGCATCGTCGCCGACGCCAAATACAACAACCCGCGCGAGCCAGTTCGCCCCATGTATTTCCGCCCCATGGCTCAGTTGGACACAACGTTCAAAGAGCGCAGCGCCATTACTACCGAAACACGTTCCCTCTTTCCCAATTCCATAACCCTGCGTTTCGCTGGCGATGCCGCAGGCCTCGAACCGCTGGTTCGCCACACTCTCGCGAATATCAATCCCAATCTCACGGTTATCGACTTCAACGCGCTGGACTATCAGGTCGCCGGCAATTTCAACCAGGAACGCCTCATCTCTCGCCTGACCGCTCTGTTCGGATTGCTCGCCCTCGTGCTGGCCTCAGTCGGTCTGTACGGCATCACCGCCTATTCCGTGGCCCGCCGCACCAGCGAAATCGGTCTGCGTATGGCCCTCGGCGCCAACCGCGGAGACGTGGTCGCTCTCGTGCTCCGCGCCGCGTCCTGGCAGGTAGGACTCGGCCTCGCCATCGGCATCCCCGTCGCGCTTCTGGCCGGTCGCCTCATGTCGAGCCAACTCTACGGCGTGAGCACCTACGATCCGTTCACACTCGCGGGGGCGGTATTAGTCCTCGCGACGTTCGCCGCCATCGCGGGCTTCATCCCCGCAAGACGCGCCGCCAGCATCGAACCCATGCACGCCCTCCGTACCGAATAGGAATGTGGAGCGGGCGCCCGCCCGCGGACGTCGAAGCCGGATCAGTCGCGGGTGTCATTGTTTCGGATGGCGTCATCCCGAACGGAGCCGCTCTTCAGGCGAAGTGAGGGATCTCGCGCCGCACATCGTCCGTGCTGCCTCCCGTTCCCCTTTTGTCATTCCGACCTCCACTCTTGTCATTCCGACCAAAGGGAGGAATCTGCTCTTCCTCTCCACCAGCAAAAACCCTGAAACGTTCCCCACCCCTCCCGCACCATCCTTGAAGAAGACCCCGACTTTGGAATCTCTCCCAAGCCGAAACTCAAGGAGGTAATCAATGGCACAAGCCCAATCCATCTCACTCAGCCAGTTCACCCATGCCGTGCAGGCCGCGGTAAAATCCGCCGCCCAAAAGCACCCGAAGTTCAAGCTCGACACACCGCAAGGCGTGACCTTCTCGTATTTGATCCGCGGCATTCCCGTCCCCGATACTCTCCTCGCGAATGTCACCTTCGGGGAAACCCAAGCTTTCGCCAACGAGGTTGCGACGCAAATCAACGCACAGCCGGGGATTGCCATGGAAGCCAGCTTCGGCGGCAAGGGAGCAATCTACTCTGCCGGTGGGCACATCATCATCGGCATACCGGCGGTCGATCAACTCCAGCTGAAGCAGTAGCGGAGGCAGTCATGTCAAAGCTTTGTCCCAGTGCACAACCAGGCATGGACAATTGCCGCATTCTGGGGGTGGTCCAGCAAGATGGACCCGCCCCCAGGGTCGTCTATCTCAACGAACTCCTGCCCGCGACCGACGATGTCCTCGCGCTCTCCGCGCCCCTGAAGCCCACCGAGGTCTATCGCCTCTCAGCCACCTGTGCCGAGCACAAATGCCCGCACTTCGATGGTGCCGACTGCCGCCTGGCAACGCGCATAGTCCAGATTCTGCCCGCCGTCGTCGATGCCCTACCACCCTGCACGATCCGCAAAGATTGCCGCTGGTTCTCACAGGAAGGCGGAGCCGCCTGCCGCCGTTGCCCCGAAATCACCACCGTCAGCTACGACCTCTCGCCGACGACCAGAGAGGTCTCCGGCCTGGCAGTGATGCAAGACTAGAAACGTCGTGCGAAGTGTGACGCGAAGTATGTGGCGCGGGCGCCTCCGCCCGCGCATGCCGTAGCAATCTGCGCTCCTGCCTCCGCCGCGACCCGGGTGCCCCATTTCTCGCGCGTTCTTTGCGCGAGAAGTGGGGGTTTTTGTCGTTCCCGAACTTGACCAATTCCAGCTGTGCCGCTCTAGTCAGAATCTGTCATTCCGACCGTAGGGAGGAATCCGCTTTTCCCCCGCCTAGGTCTATACTGCCATCGTCCCCAGGAGCCCAACCCGAACGTGGACCTCTATCACTGGCTGCCCCCCGATGCCGTAAAAATTCTCCTCGTCCTCTTCCTGTCCTTCCTCATCGGACTCGAACGCGAAGAGCACAAAACCGCCGCCGGTTCCTACTCCTTCGGCGGAGTCCGCACCTTCCCTCTGATCGGATTCATCGGCTACTCCATCGCTCTTCTCTCCGGCTCCCAACTTCTTCCGGTCACCTTAGGCTTCCTGGTGGTCGGAGGCTTCCTGCTCCTCTCCTACTGGCACAAACTCTGCCGCGCGGAAGCAGCCGGCGTGACCTCAGAAATGTCCGGCCTCACGACCTACCTGGTCGGCGCGCTCGTCTTCTACGACCACCTCTGGATCGCCACCGCCCTCAGCGTAGCCAGCCTTCTTCTCCTCGAATTAAAAGTCGGTCTTGAGTCGCTTGCCAACCGCACTGCCCCGCAAGAAATTCTGACCTTCGCCAAGTTCCTGCTCCTCACGGCGGTCATTCTCCCCACGCTCCCCAATCAGGAGTTTGGACGCTTTCACATCAACCCATTCAAGACGTGGCTGGTCGTCGTCGCCGTCAGCTCGATTTCCTATGGCAGTTATGTCTTGCAGAAAGTCACAAAAGAAAATGGCGGAGTCGTACTCACCGCCTTCCTCGGCGGCGCCTACTCCTCCACCGTAACCACGGTGGCCATGTCGCGCCGCGCCGCGCGTGAACACCGCCCGCACTTGTTCGCCGGAGGCATCCTGATCGCCTCAGGCGTGATGTACCTCCGCCTGGTCGCCCTCCTCACGCTCTTCAATCATCGTTTGGGCGCAATGCTGGCGCTGCAATTTCTCGTCCTCGCCGCCGCCGCGATCGCCACTGGATTCTTCTGGTCCCGCAGGGCAGACGCGGATACTTCCCAGATCAAGCGTGAATTCGAGCCCGGCAATCCTCTGGAACTGCTGGCCGCTTTTTTATTCGCCGGTTTCTTCGTCACCATGCTGATTGCCACGCAACTGGCCGTCACCTACCTCGGCCGCGCCGGTGTCAACATTCTCGCTGCCGTCATGGGCGTCACCGACGTCGATCCCTTCATCATGGGCATGACCCAGGCCGCCGGCACCCTCACTCCTCTCAAAGTCGCCGCCACCGCCGTCATGATCGCCGCCGCCAGCAACAACCTGATCAAAGGCATCTACTCTTACAGCCTCGCCGACCGAAAAACCGGCACCCAAAGCCTCTCCCTGCTAGTCGCCCTGGCAGCCGCCGGCCTAGTCCCGCTCTTCTGGCTGTAATCACCACCTCATTCCAGATTCTGTCATTCCTCCACTTCACTCCGGATCATTGTCATTCCGACCAAAGGGAGGAATCTGCTTCTGCTCTCGCGTGGAGGATGATGCCTCCATGCGTAATCCAACCGAAGACACCACTCGAACTTCCATGGGAAGCCAGAAACTGGAATTCGAATCCCTGAGATCCTAGGAGGTTGCGGAAAAACTAAAAATGCGTGCACCACCGCGTAAGGCACGTGGAATCAGTGTGGGCTTCAGAGAGTGCGTGAGAACCGGACTTCTGGGAAAACGGTGGAACCAGCACCACCAAAATCCAGCCGCGAANNGGACGACACCAGTTCTCACGCATACTCTTCAGCCCCTGTGGTCGTTTGTTCGTTGATGGGCACATTTTTCCGCAACCTCTTAGGGGAGATGCGCTCCGCTTTTCCGCAGCCTGCGATGTGTAGATCCGCCATGGAGTCCGTGATTCCCCAAGACTAAGTTTTGGAAGTGTCCAGAGCAGCACCCTGCGCGTCCAGGACGCCCGCGCGCCGATCGCCCCGCCGAGCTCTTCCTCGCTTCTCTCGCAGTCGCAGCATCGGTTGCTCGACGAGGTAGTACGACAGGCACGCGCAAGCCAGCGCCGGCAGCACAAGAACATATCCCTGGTGTAGCGCGGCATTCGAGCAGAACAACTCTTGCCACAGGTAGAGGCTGTAGCTGATCTTCCCCAGCCACGCCACCGGCGCCCAGTTCAGTGCTCGATACGGAACCTGAATCACATGCAACACCAAGCCGGCAATGGACAGATTGAGCAGCGGACCAAGAACGAAGAGCATGAACAACGATCGCGACGGGCTGCTCGCAGGAAACCATGGAATGAAGATCGTCAGCAGAACCATGGCCAGAGCCAGCGAACCTCTGATTTTAGGAATGCGCGGTGCGAAGATCGCGAGCAGGCAGCCAATCGCCAGCTGATCCGCAAATGCGGGCAGGCTTCCCACCAGTCCGTTATGCACTCGAAAACCATACAAGCCCGTCCAGAAGATCGGTGTCACGATCGAGACGCACACCAGAATCGCGGTCTTGCGGCTCTGCCAATTCTTCAGCGCGAACGGCCACAGCAGATAGAACTGTTCCTCGATGCTGAGCGACCATAGGTGCCCGAAAACCCACGGCCGCGTAACATCCATATTCGCGACATAAAACAGCGCCGCAGCCGCGTGATACCAGCGCACCTCATGCCAGTAGAGAACGATCACGACTGCGAGAAATACGAATGCAGCGGGAAAAATCCGGTACGCCCGTCGAATATAAAACTCCCGCAGGCTGATGGTGGAGAGCGCTCATATTCCCGCAGCAGAAGATTTGTAATCAGGTAGCCGGAAAGCACAAAAAAGACGTGCACCCCGAGCGCGCCATAGCTCCCCAGCACCTCGAGGGAAATATGCTTCCACTTCACCAGGTGACTCAGGATGACCAGCGTGATCGAGATGGCCCGCAAGCCGTCCAGCGATGGTATTCGTTGCATACTCACGGCAAATGGGGTGCGGTCGCCGCGTCACAATGCCGGTCCGCAAACATCCGAGTAAGCAGGGATTTATAGAGGACACTCGTCGCTTCCCCCCAACCGCAACGGCGAAGAGCCTCAATGTGGCGCGGACCTGCCCTGAGCGAAGTCGAAGGGGCCCCCGCCCGCGAAAGCCGGAAAGCTCCCAATGAGTGAAATCGGGATTTTTCGCCAACTACCAATTGAAGTTCCACTGGTAACGTGGACGCCCAAAGCCGTTTTGTTGTGGATGGTCGCTCTGGTGATGGCTCGGGGAATGGGCTGGCATACGTCCGACCCCATATGCTAGGAATGCTGGTGGGCCTTATCGGTCAACCTCGCCTAATATGGGCCATAGTCCCCGCGTCCATCGGAACCGTTCTGTTCTGGTTTGGAACTACTCTGCCGTGACTCAGAAGCCGTTTTGAGCGTAATGGGGATTTTACGTCAATCAAGATACAGCTGCGATCAGTCGTTGCAGGGTCGGAAGTCTAGGGTTAACGCGACTGTACCCTTTTCCTCATCCATGTGGACGTCCTGCTCCGAACGGCATTCGCACGTCGGAAACATCGCACCGTGCTTGCGCAATCCCAATTCCCACAGTCTAGTGTTGTAGACCTCGCCCACCTTGAGCGGAAGGTCCCGCAACAATACCTGCCCAGCAGCTTCGTCCAACCCTAAAACTCTAATACTGCCGATGAAGAACTGTTTTCCTGAATCAAGGTCCACAACGAGCGATATCATTCGGCTCTTATCATCAAACTCCGTATCGGGTAGTCCGGTGTAGTTGAGGTAACCCATCGATCCGTAAGCCTTACGCAGATTCTCTAGCCCAGTCGCAATTTTCTCTCGGCTGAAGACTTCGCCGTCTTTGATCGGAAAGAGGCTTCGTAAATAGTCGATGTCCACGTTGCTATGCTTGAACGTGATTCGGCTCAGGGCGTACTTGGGATGCTCGTCGACGTGGGTAAAAAGTGTAATGTGTATTTCAGTAGCGGTTCTGGCGAGTTCCCTTGCTTCGCCGGTAACGTGCACTCGGAAGTATCCGCGGTCTTGCCAGCCTCTTCTGACTCTCTCCAGTGCGTCTTCGACGACTCCATCAAGCAATTCTCCATGAGATTGCTTCCTGACGGAAGCGGCTATTTCTTCCTGATCAGAAACCGGCATCCGAAGAAAACCCGAGAACGTTATATTGTCGATCCGCACCTCAGGCCCTGAGGGGCGTTCTTCATGCGATTGGGGACAAGGATTTTGGGATTCCGCTGTCGACGAAAACGTCTGTGCGGTCATGTGCGGTCTTGCCAGTAACAGGCACACGGTGAGAAGGCCTGTCGTTTGTGCCCTTCGATGCCTCATGGCCGGATTATAGTGCGTTTTTTCACACAGGTGACGTTAACAGGCCATAGCACAAGTTTGCGCCGTCTGTTCGCCACCGTCGGGCATTTTGAGTGCAATCGAGAGTGGGTGTTGAAAAAGT
>PMUM01000128.1 GCA_003166855.1 Acidobacteriaceae bacterium
GCGGAATCAAGAAAGACGATGTCGCACTGTTGTTAGCGGCATTGACGAAGTTCGACGAGATATTCGCCGTGCTCGACGACGACGACGGCCCCAAGATGAAGCGCGTCCTCGACTGGGCTCTGGCAGAAGGCCGCAACAAAGACGTCAGCAACGAGTTGCGTGAAGCAATTCAGTCGGGACAACTCTCAGANNCGCCGAACTCGCTGATGCCGGCATTCTCGTGGAAATCACCAAAGACGGGATTCGCTGGAGAAGGAAATAATCAAGCGATGTTAAGCTGAAAGCTCACAGCTGATAGCTGACAGCTGTTTTTGTGAAATCCCTCGACGAATATCTCCGCGACGCTGAACAGGCCCACGGACACATCTGTGCCGGCCAAGTGCTGGGCGTGCGCCTCGCAATGCTGGGCCTGCAGAAACTTGGCGTTGAGGATCCGCAGGGAAAAGACAGAAAGCGCCTGGTGACCTTCGTGGAAATCGACCGCTGCGCGANNGCGCTGAAGTTTCGCGACTGGGGCAAAGTCGCGGCCACGTTCGTCGATGTGCAAACCGGGAGAGCAATCCGCATTGCGGCGAAGGAATCGTCAAAAGCGCTCGCTCGTCAACTGCATCCCGAGATCGAGAACAAGAATCAGCAGCAGATGCTGGCCTACCGCGAGATCTCCGACGACAATCTCTTCACAACAATGTGGGTCAAGGTGGAGCTGCCGCCTGAAGAATTTCCTGGATACAAAGGCGATCGTGTGACGTGTGACGCTTGCGCGGAAGGCATTAACTTCCGCAGAGAGGTTCGCCGCAACGGAAAAGTTCTGTGCCGAGCGTGCGCCGGAGAGAGTTACTACGAACTATTAGCGGAATGAGTGCTCGTAATGATGCGCGACCCGAAGAATGGTCGCTTCGTCGAAGTGCTTTCCGAGAATCTGCAGCCCGATCGGCAACTTCTCTTTCGTCTCGCCGCACGGCACCGAAATCCCCGGAATCCCCGCCAGATCCGCAGTCACTGTGTAGATATCGGCCAGGTACATCGACAGCGGATCATTCGATTTCTCGCCCAGGCGGAATGCCGCCGTCGGACTGGTCGGGGTCACAATGGCATCCACTTTGCGGAAGGCTTCGTCGAAATCGCGCGTCAGGAGCGTCCGCACCTTCTGCGCCTTCAGGTAATACGCATCGTAGTAGCCAGCGCTGAGCGCATACGTGCCGAGCATGATGCGCCGTTTTACCTCAGCTCCGAAGCCTTCGTCGCGACTGCGGCGGTACATCTCCGACGGTGTCTTCACTCCACGCGCCCGATGGCTGTAGCGCACGCCGTCGTAACGAGCCAGATTCGACGAAGCTTCCGCCGTTGCGATCAGGTAATACGTTGGAATCGCGTACGGCGTGTGCGGCAGTGAAACCGGTACAATCTCGCAGCCCAAGCTTTTGAACTTGTCGATCGCCGCTTCCACGGCCTGCCGCACTTCGTCGTCCAGTCCCTCCCCGAAATATTCTTTCGCTACACCAAGTTTCATTCCGCGAACCGGCTTGCCGAGTTCGGCAACGTAGTCGGGCACCGGAACATCGGCCGAGGTGGAATCCATGGGATCGCGTCCGGCAATCGTGCGCAGCACAATCGCCGCGTCCTTCACCGTTTTTGCCAGCGGTCCAATGTGGTCGAGCGACGAAGCAAATGCGATCAGCCCGTAGCGTGAGACTCGTCCATAGGTTGGCATCAGTCCGACCACGCCGCAGAACGAAGCCGGCTGGCGGATCGAACCACCAGTGTCTGAGCCGAGAGTAACCACCGCCATGTCCGCAGCTACCGCCGCGGCCGAACCGCCGGAGGATCCTCCGGGCACGCGGCTCAGATCGCGCGGATTGCGCACTGGCTGGTAAGCAGAGTTTTCATTCGACGAGCCCATAGCGAACTCATCGCAGTTCATCTTTCCTAGGACCACTGCGCCCGCGGCTTCCATGCGCGCCACAGCGGTGCAGTCATAGGGAGGAATGTACTTCTCCAGAATCTTCGATCCTGCGGTGGTACGCAAGCCGCGCGTGCTCATCACATCCTTGATTCCGACCGGCACTCCACCCAACGGCGGCAGGGTCTTGCCTTCGGCGGCCATGCGGTCGATGCGGTCCGCCTGCTCGAGAGCGCGCTCTTTCGAGAGCGTCAGGAATGCGCCGATCTGGCCGTCTTCCTGCTTGATGCGGACGTAGTGCGCCTCGGTAAGTGCGAGCGCGGTGGTCTTCCGCTCTTGTACAGCGGAGCGGGCGGCGTCGATCGTAAGTAAAGTTAGGTCCATCTGGGATCTTCGCGGATCTTGGATCTATCGCTCAATTACTTTCGGAACCCGGAAGAAATCATCGTCGGCATCAGGCGCGTTCGCGAGAGCCTCTTCATGCGGCAAGGATTTGCGCAGTCCTTCGAGCACATCTTCGCGGCTCGCGTACGCGAAGCGCGCGCTTCCCTGCCTCGCCTCGTCCACTCCGTAACGATCGGAAACCTGCGCCATTGGCGGCACATCTGAGGTATCAAGCTCGTTGAGACGGTCGACATATTCGAGGATGGAGTTCAGATCACGCAGCATTCCCGCACGCTCTTCCTCGGTGAGTTCCAGATTGGCCAGGTCGGCGACGTAGGCAACGTCTTTGTCGGTAACTTTCATGGGAGTAAGGAGCCGGAATTCAGCGCTGGTTTTTGTTCACGCTCTCCGCGGGCGCAACGACAAACTCAATTCGGCGAACTGCCTCGGTTGTGTACCGGTTGATGACCGCCAGATAGCGCGGCGCAAGAGCCTGCAATTCAGCTTTCCATCCCTGACCAGCGACTTCGACGCGCAGCACTCCGTCTTCGAAACTGAGGGCCCGCGTGCGCTCGGCCACGGCCGATCCGCAGACGACGGGCCAAGCCATCAGAGGCGCCTCAGCCCGCGGCGCCAGGCGTAAAGACTGCGCGACGATTTTTTCCAGCCCTGAACCAGCCTGTTCCAAGTGCAGTCCTCTTCTCACCAAATGCGTCGACCCGCTCGCGAGATAACGATTTTAGCATTGCGTAGTGCCGCCCAAGTCGCGAACCTTACACAGGGAATTCGCGGAGCACGAATTCGAGGGCTGCATCCCGCGAAGGCAAGCGGCCTTCGAGTTGGGCATCTTCCACCGCGGTAAGGATCTCGCGAAACTTCGGTCCCGGCAGATGCCCCGCAGCGATCAGGTCATCGCCGGTCACCAGCGGCGCAGGCCGCATCTTCTCCGCTGGAATCTCCGCGCGCTTGTGCTGGATAAATTCATACGTCGCCAAGTTTCGGTGGCTGGCTAGGCAATCGGCACGGTGCAGGGCAAGATGCTCATCGAACGCGGGCATGCGCAGAAATCGCTTCAGCGTCGATTCCTTCATGCGCGTCGCGTGGCCGAAGCGCATGTGGTTATCGACGAGCGCCAGAATCTGTTCGGCCTCGTCGTTGGAGAAGCGCAACTCCCGGCAGATCTTCTCCGCCATCTTCACGCCCACCTCGACGTGCCCATCGAACCGGATGCGGTCGGGCGCCACCCGGAACGTCGCAGGCTTGCCCACATCGTGCAGCAAGGCTCCCCACGCCAGCGTCAACGGACAAGGACTCGGCAAGTTATCCAGCAGCAGCAACGTGTGCACAAACACATCGCCCTCGGGATGGAATTCCGCAGGCTGCTCGACACCCTTCATTGCCGAAATATCCGGCAGAACATGATCGAGCAAACCACTTGCATCCAGCAGCAGAAACGCGCGCCGAGTGTGCCCTTCCGTCAACATGCGAGTCAGTTCGTCGCGCACACGTTCGCGCGAAACAACCTGGATCTGTTCCGCCAGTTTCTGCATCGCGCCGAAGGTCGCGGGCTCGATCGTGTACTCGAATCGCGCTGCAAAGCGTACAGCTCGCAGCATGCGCAGTTTGTCTTCGCCGAAGCGCTGCTCAGGATCGCCAATGGTGCGAATGATTCCCGACTCAAGATCCGCGCGACCGCCTACATAATCGAGCACCTCCCCGCTCACGGGATCGAGCAACATCCCGTTGATGGTGAAATCCCGCCGCGCCACATCCTCCCGTGGATCGCGGCTGAACCGCACTTCATCCGGATGGCGGCCGTCGGAGTAGCCAATATCACTGCGGAAGGTGGCCACCTCCACGGCATGCGATTTTGAAGACACCTCCACCGCAACTCCGCTTGCAGCATCATCGTCCGGGAGTGGTACGAGCACCACTCCGAATTGGGCTCCCACCGCATACGTTTCCGGGAAGATGCCCATTACCTGCTGCGGCGTCGCATTCGTCGCCACGTCGTAGTCCTTGGGTTCGCGCTGGAGGAGAAGGTCCCGCACGCAGCCGCCCACCAGATAGGCCTGAAAGCCATGCTGGCGCAGGGTTTGCACGATCGAGGTGGCGAAGTCCTTCAACATAGCTGGGCGTCTTCCATGATACCGCCCATCGCTCTCAAGAAACTTCTTGACACAGATGTAAAGCGTGCTTTACATTTTAGTATGTCAAGCATGCTTTACACATGACACTTGTCACGCCGGCCACGTGACGGTTTGTACTGGCAGCTGCAACCGCGACACAGGATCATTGGCGGGAGAACCTACACGGTGAAACCTGCAAGCAAACGAGATCGAGTTCCATTTATGGAGATGACGATGAAATCCTCACGATTTGCCTCAACCCTCTCGGTTCTTGGCTGGATGGCGTTCTATCTGCTGCTGTCCGCACCGGCGATCATCCTTGCCGATCAAGACCATAGCGACAGTTTCGTAATCCGCGGCGCGCGCGTGTTCGACGGCCGCAAAGTGCTTGAGCAAACCGACGTCTGGGTGGAAGGCGGCAAGATCAAGGCTGTCGGCAAGACCCTGAAAATCCCATCGAACGTGAAAGCGATCGATGCCGTAGGCGACACGCTCCTCCCTGGCCTGATCGATTCGCACACACACGCCTGGGGCAGCGCTTTGAAGGAGGCCGAGATCTTCGGCGTCACCACCGAACTCGACATGTTCACCGGCGTGAAATATATGCAGCAAACAAAGAAGGAGCAAGCTGAGGGCAAGGATCTCGATATGGCGGACCTGCGATCCGCCGGCACGCTGGCGACCGCGCCCGGCGGCCACGGGACTGAGTACGGCCTTGAGATTCCCACGCTCTCGTCGCCTTCCGAGGCGCAGGCTTGGGTCGACGCCCGCATCGCCGAAGGATCGGACTACATCAAGATCGTGATCGACGACGCTAGCGCCTACGGGGGCCATCGCCCGACGCTCAACCAGGAGACGTTGAAAGCTCTGATTGATGCAGCCCACAAACGAGGCAAGTTGGCGGTCGTCCACATCGGCACACAGCGGGATGCCCGCAACGCGATCGAAGCCGGAGCCGACGGGCTGGCTCATTTGTTCGCGGACAGCGCCCCAGCGCCGGACTTCGCCAAGCTCGTCGCAGCGCATCACGCATTCGTGGTTCCAACACTGGACGTGCTCGAAAGCGTGAGCGGCACGGCCAGCGGCGAATCGCTCACCACCGATCCGCGGGTCGCGCCGTACCTCACTGCAGAAGACGTCGGCAACCTGAAGCGATCGTTTCCGAAGTTCACCACATCGCTGAGTGAAAAATATGCCGAGCAGACCGTGACTCAACTCAAAGCCGCACACGTTCCGGTCCTGGCCGGAACGGACGCGCCCAATCCCGGCACCTCGCACGGCGCAAGCATCCACCGCGAACTGGAATTGCTGGTGCGTTCGGGCCTCACGCCGCCTGAAGCGCTCGCTGCAGCGACGTCGGTTCCGGCCGCCGCATTTCATCTCGACGACCGCGGCTCGATCGCTGTCGGAAAGCGTGCCGATCTGCTGCTGGTGAAGGGCGATCCCACGCAAGACATCACCGCCACCCGCGACATCGTTTCCGTATGGAAGCTGGGCGTGGAAGATGACCGGGCAAGCTACCGCGCTTCGCTCGAGAAGACAAAACTGGACACGGCGACCGCACCCAAGCCAGCAGCGCCCTCGAATCCGGCTGTGGGATTGATCAGCGACTTCGACGACGGCGCGCCCAACGCCAAGTTCGGCACGGAATGGATGCTTTCGACTGACAGCATTGCCGGCGGCAAATCCACTGGAACCATGAAAGTCGTCGATGGCGGCGCCAACGGAGACAAGCACGCTTTGGATGTTTCAGGCCTGATCGACGGCGGCCTGCCCTACGCGTGGGCCGGCGTGATGTGGGCGCCGGGATCGCAACCGTTTGTTCCGGTGGACTTGTCGGCGAAGAAGAGTATCTCGTTCTTTGCCAAAGGCGATGGACAAACCTACCGGGTGCTGGTCTTCACAACCAGTGGAGGACGCGTCCCGGCACAGCAGACGTTTAGTGCCGGCCCGGAATGGAAGAAGACGAGCATTCCCTTCTCCTCGTTCAGCGGAACCGACGGGCATGACATTTCCGCGATCCTTTTTGTCGGGGGCCCGGCGGCCGGCAAGTTTGACTTCCAAGTCGACGAAATCGCGCTCGAGTAGGGGGAACTCAGCGAACACGGAGGGTGGGATGCTGCTGGCAGGTCTAAGCGGTATCCCACGCTTTGCGATAAGAGTCGGTCAGGAGTTTCGAGATGGCAGACCGATCCACTCGCTCGGGCAGCGGAGACGATTTGGCCGCGTCCTCGCATTCGGCAAAAAGTTTCTGCGCCATCGCGACGACCTTGTCCATCGAGTACTTGCCAGTCCGGACGCGGACCAGAAAATCCTGCTCGGGACGGGGCAGAGTGATCGTTCCCTCGGACAGAAGTTCCTTGCACTCATTCAGCAGCCGCAGTGTGTGCATGGCTGCTTTCACGTCATAGCCAAATTTCGCTTCGATCTCGGGCCGCTGCCCCTTCTTGCCTCGCCCTTTCGTCCCGGTCATCCGTTTGAGTTGGTCATCGGCGAATCCCAGGAACGGCTTCACGAAGGTTCGCGAGAGAAAAACGCTCCGACTGCGACGCAACGTCTTTCCAAATCGCGTTGCGAAGAACGCCTTCGGCAAACAGGAAGTGCAACGCCGTCGGATTTCGCTTGCACGCCAGAGCCGCCCATTTCTTCAGCGAGTACAGCGTCACATCCACATCATGCGGGCCGTTGCGGACCTCGTTCTCGGCGGTCGACCACACGAAATGCGGCATGGACTCCAGTCCAAGAACTAGCTCGGGCGGCTCGATGTAGAGGCCATAGATGTCGAGGTCGTCCGTTCCGTGGACTTTGGCGCCATGCAATTCGGAGCCCCCCACAAACAGCTGGATCAGCCGATCGGGAAATGCGAAGCCCGACTCTCGAACGTGTTGGAGCAAGTCCGCCATCAGACTTCGAATAATATAGGAATATGCCCGACGCCTACATCCTCGGCATCGAGAGTTCGTGCGACGAGACCGCGGCGGCGGTCGTGCGCTCGGGCGAACAGCTCATCTCGAATGTGGTCGCGTCGCAGATCGCGACCCATCAGCCGTATGGCGGCGTCGTCCCAGAACTGGCTTCACGGGAGCATCTGCGCGCCATCGTGCCCGTCGTGCGCCAGGCGCTTGCCGAGGCGAAGCACACCTACGAATCCGTTGACGCTATCGCGGTGACTCAGGGCCCTGGCCTCGCTGGAGCCTTGCTGGTAGGCATCAGCTATGCCAAGGCGCTGGCTTTCGCGCTCGACAAGCCGTTGATTGCCGTCAACCATCTCGAGGGCCACATTCACGCCGTGCTGCTCGAGGAGCGGCAGAAGGGCAACCACGATCTGCAATTTCCGGTGCTCGCACTGGTCGTCTCCGGCGGACATACGCATCTCTACCTCGCGGCGCAAAAAGGCGATTCGTGGACCTACGAAAACATCGGCCACACTCGCGATGACGCCGCCGGAGAAGCCTTCGACAAAGTCGCCAAGCTACTCGGTCTGGGGTATCCCGGTGGCCCGGCGGTGGATCGGCTTGCGCCACACGGCGATCCCCGGGCCGTGAAATTTCCTCCGGCCCAGATCAAGCATCGCGACCGCCGCGGCCGACACGACGGCAGAGTAGTCGATGAAGACGATAACCGTCCTCGCTTTGATTTTTCTTACAGCGGCATCAAGACGGCAATTCTGCGCTACGTTGAAGCCCACGATATGCGTGCTACCGTGGAAGCGCGGCGGAAGGCCTTGTTGAACATTGCAAAGCCAAAGCTGGAGGACTACCTCGCCAACTGCGACAAACTCACGCTCGACCTCGTCGCATCCTTCCAGCGCGCCATCGTCGAAGACCTGGTCGGAAAAACCCTGACGGCGGCCCGAGCCTACGATGTAGCCACACTCTTCGTCACCGGAGGTGTTGCTGCGAACCAGGAATTGCGGCAGACCTTCGAGCGCGAAGGAGCAAAGCAAGGCCTGCCCGTGTACTTCCCTTCGCGTCCGCTGTCAACCGACAATGCGGCCATGATCGCCGCCGCGGCCTATCCAAAATTTCTGTTGAAAGATTTTGCCGCGATGGATTTTTCTGCGGAGGCCGGGCTGCTCTTGAAGTAGATGATCCGCCAGCGGGATTTATTTCCCGGCTGCGGTTGCCCGACTCGCTTTGCCCAACACCGCATCCAGCGCCTTGGCGAGCTGCGCTTCGATGTCGATGTCTTTGTAGACGGCGAAGTTCGCGCGCTTCTCCGACGTGTCGAAGCCACTGGCACGGCCCGCAACAATAATGATCGGAATCGCCGCCGTCTCCGTCTTGCTCTTCAGCGCCGTGATCAGTTCGCTTCCCGACATCTTTGGCATTTGCATATCGGTCACAATCAGGTCCGCCTGCATGCGCGAGAGAATGTCGAGAGCTTCCGCGCCATTGGTCGCCGACTCAACCGCGAAACCGCGCTGCTCCAAAAAGCGGCACACGGTATAGCGAATCAGCATGGAGTCGTCGACGACTAGAGCCACCGTGGGCATAAGAATCGGAGGCCGGCATCCGCACGCCCCCGGGTCCGACAGTAGCAGGGCCATTTTGGACGGAACAAGGCGAAACCGCCCAGCGCGATTACCACGGTCACAGGCTCTGAAAGAAAAGACCTCAGAGTTCGCTTTCCTGGGTGCCCTCTTCAATATTCAGGTCTTTGAATTCGCTGGACTCGAAGATCTCGCCGCATTCTTTGCACTCGACGAATTCAGACTCTTCGTCCCGGCTGACGATCTGCACGCGTGGGTGCTTGCAAGGCTGCTTCATGTCACGGCTTTGGGCAGGAGGGGTCGACTTTGAGGTCATAAATCCGAAGCGTTTCGAGCGAAACCAGATCGGGGGGAGTTTTCGCTGGAATTTCCGGTATTTTAGACCGGCTTGGCGGGTTGTCAAGTCCCCAGGCGCTTCGTTGTCGTGAATTCGTAACAGCCGGCGCGTTGCCCGAGACGATCCCGGATTCGTCCCGACCTCTAAATTACGACCAAAATCATCGCCTAATCATAAGCCATTCAGTTCTCGATACTTACCGTTAAGGATCATTTTTTGACTACTGCCTGAGCCGACTTGCCCCAAGCGAATGAAGTGACGTAGAATGAATTGCGACGGAAAAGGTCGGAATTAACCCCGACCCTATTAGTCGGGTTTTACACAGGATCACGAGTGCTCAAACTGACCAAGAAGGCCGATTACGCGCTGATGGCGATGAAGCATCTTGCCGAGCACTCCACCGAGGGCTCGCGCAGCGCGAAGGATGTGGCGGATGCCTATGGCATTCCGCCCGAGGCGTTGGCGAAGATTCTGCAGCGCCTGGCCAAGGCAGGCCTTTTGCTGTCGCAGCACGGCACCAATGGCGGTTACACGCTGGGACGCGCCGCCCACACGATTTCGGCCTTTGAGGTGATCCAAGCCATCGACGGCCCGCTGTTCATCACGTCGTGCATTACGGTACGTGGCGAATGCGACCAGAGCGATCGCTGCAACATTCGCGAGCCGCTGCGCAAGGTGAACGAGAGTATCGAGGCAGTATTGAAGCGCATTAAGATTTCGCACATGCGGGAAGAACCGGAAGAAACCGGAACCCCGGCTCCCAAGGCGGCCGAGTTAGTGACGATCGGCTGAAGCTTAGACGACAGCAGATTCATCCAAGAGATTAACGAAGCAGGAGAGCAATCAATGAGCACGGACGTCAAGATCCCCCAGGCACTCACGCAAGCGCACCACACCGAAGCCAAGGGCGTGAAGTTGCCCATCTACAAGGATAACCACGCCACCACCCAGATTGATCCGCGGGTGTTGGAAGAAATGCTGCCCTACATCATGGAGAAATTCGGCAACTCCGCCAGCCGCAATCACTCGTTCGGCTGGGCAGCTGAAGAGGGCGTGGAGACAGCGCGCGAGCGCATCGCCAAGCTGGTTGGCGCGACCACGAAGGAAATTATCTTCACATCGGGCGCCACTGAGAGCGACAACCTCGCCATTAAGGGCGTCGCCGAGATGTACCGCGAGAAGGGCAACCACATCATCACCGCGGTGACTGAGCACAAGGCCGTGCTCGACACCTGCAAACGGTTGGAGAAGTATGGCTACCGCGTCACGTATCTGCCGGTCCAGAAGGACGGCCTGATCGATCTCGACGACCTGAAGCGCGCCATGGATGAGAAGACCATCCTGGTCAGCATCATGTACGCGAATAACGAAATCGGCGTGCTGCAGCCCGTTGCCGAGATCGGCAAGCTCTGTCATGAGCGTGGCGTGATCTTCCATACCGACGCAACGCAGGCAATCGGCAAGGTTCCAGTCGATGTGATCAAACAGAACATTGACGTGATGTCGATCTCCGGTCACAAAATGTACGGGCCGAAGGGTGTCGGCGCTTTGTACGTGCGGCGCAAGAATCCTCGGGTACAGATTTCCGCCAGCATCGACGGCGGAGGCCACGAGCGGGGCATGCGTTCGGGCACATTGAACGTTCCGGGAATCGTCGGCCTGGGCAAGGCCTGCGCTATTGCGCAGGAAGAAATGGCGCAAGAATCCTGCCGTCTGGCGGGCCTGCGCAATCGCCTGCGCGACCGCATCATGAACCGTCTGGATGAGGCTTACATCAATGGTTCGATGGAACATCGTCTGCCGGGCAACTTGAATATCAGCTTCGCGTACGTGGAAGGCGAGTCGCTCCTGATGGGCATCAACGATATCGCGGTTTCAAGCGGTTCGGCCTGCACCTCGGCCACGCTGGAGCCATCTTACGTATTAAAGGCACTGGGAACCGGCGACGACCTGGCGCACAGCTCGATTCGCTTCGGCATCGGCCGCTTCAACACCGAAGCCGAAGTCGATTATGTGGCGGACCGCGTCATCGAAACCGTCGAGCGTCTGCGCGAACTCTCTCCGCTCTACGAAATGGCGAAAGAAGGCATCAACCTGAAAGATGTGAAGTGGGCAGGAGAAGCGTCGCACTAGGTACAAGGTTTCAGGGTTTCAAAGTTTTGGGAAACTTCATGAACTTTGAACCTTGCCACTGCGCAGTCGTTGAAACATTGAAACTTTGAAACTTTGAAACTCGATTTGGAGAAAACATGTCATATAGCGACAAAGTGATCGATCACTACAACAACCCCCGCAACGTCGGCTCCATGGACAAGCAGAGCACCGACGTGGGCACCGGCCTGGTCGGCGCGCCCGAGTGCGGCGACGTCATGAAGCTGCAGATCAAGGTCAACCGCGAAACCAACGTCATTGAAGACGCCAAGTTCAAGACCTTCGGCTGCGGCTCGGCCATCGCCTCGTCCTCGCTCGCGACTGAGTGGGTCAAGGGCAAGACGGTGGACGAAGCCCTCGCCATCAAGAACATGGACATTGTGAAGGAGCTTTCGCTTCCTCCGGTGAAGATCCATTGCTCGGTGCTGGCGGAAGACGCGATCCGCGCCGCGATTGGTGACTGGAAGAAGAAGCAGGAACAGACCAGCCCCGTCGCCGCCGAAGCGAAATAGTTGCGAGCTTCGAGTATTTGCTCGCAGCTAGAAGCTCCTAGCTCATGGCTGACTTATGACGACTGCGACTGAAGAACGGACCAAACCCGCCGCACCTGCCAAAGGCATTCTCGTCACCGAGAAAGCCTTGGCGAAGGTGCGCAGCGCCATGGCCAAGGAAGGCATCTCCGCCGAGCAGGGCGGTCTGCGGCTCGGCGTGCAGGGCGGTGGATGTTCGGGCCTGAGTTACAACGTCCGGTTCGACACGCAGCCGCGCGAGCGGGATCGCATTTTCCAGTTCAGCGACATCCGGGTCTTCGTCGACCCGAAGTCGTTCATCTACCTGAACGGGATGACCCTGGACTATCAGGAAACTCTGATGCAACAGGGCTTCGTATTCGTGAATCCCCAGGCATCGAAGTCGTGCGGCTGTGGAACTTCGTTCTCCGCCTGATGCCCGTGTGGCGCGGGCACTCCTGCCCGCGGGACCTGCTCACGCGGGACCGTCTGCCTGATCCAGCGCCACTGTCTTAGAGCGGTTTTCGTATGCTGTTTGAGGAAGAGTAATGACCAAGTCCGCACTAACCGTGATCGGCGCCAAGCCGCTGCCGGAGGACACTCACTCCTGCTGGTCGTGCGGATCCATGCGCGCCGCGCATTTCTGCGAATCCTGCGGCAAGGTGCAACCTCCCGTTCCGGTCGACTATTTCTCGTTCTTCGGTCTGCCGCCGAAGCTCAACGTTGATGTCGCGGCCCTCGAGAAAAGTTTCTACGAACTGAGCCGGAGATTGCATCCGGACCTGAACGCGCGCGCCGGCAGCCAGGAACAGGAGTGGAGTCTGGAACAAAGCTCCCTGCTCAATGATGCGTACCGCACGTTGCGCGATCCGATCAAGCGCACGGAATACCTCTTGCACCTCGAAGGCGTGGAACTGGAAGAGCAGTCCAAGAGCGCCACCGAGCAGGCTCGCGCCACGGGAGTGATGAAAAAGCAGATCGTCCCCGCGGATTTGCTCGAAGAAGTCTTCGAGTTGAACATGCAGCTCGAAGAACTGCGCATGAACAAGAAGATGGGCGAAGACGATCCGGCATTGATCGCAGAGATCGGAAAGCAGAAGCTGTCACTGGAAGCCAATCACGAGGCACTCCTGCAAGAATTGCGAACATATTGGAAGAGTTGGGACGACTTGGTTGATCGCGGCCATGCCGCGACCGAAGAGCGGGCGCAAGTAACAAACAAGATGGTGGATGTGTTGAACCGCCGCAACTATATTCGAAATCTCGTAAGAGATGTAAATGCGGCGCTAGAGGAGTAGCAACCAAGAAATGGCATCGGATCGCATCGTCGGCATTGACCTGGGCACCACCAACTCTCTGGTGGCATTCATGCAGGGGGACACCCCTGTCGTAATCCCCGGCGACGACGGCTTGAACCTGCTGCCGTCTGTAGTCGCGCTCGACGCGAACAATCAACCGGTCATCGGCAATGCCGCCCGCAACTCCCTGATTGAAAACCCGGAACGCGCCGTCTACTCCATCAAACGCCTGATGGGACGCGGCGTTGAAGACATTCAGGAAGAGTTGAAACTCTTCCCTTTCCGCCTCGCCGACGATATGCAGCCCGGAGAGGTGCTGCGCATTACGCTGGGCGACAAGACTTTTACTCCGCCCGAAATCTCTGCGCTGATTCTTCGCCAGCTCAAGCGCAGTGCCGAACGTTTCTTCGGCGGCCCGGTCACGAAGGCGGTCATCACGGTTCCGGCTTATTTCAACGACGCGCAGCGTCAGGCTACGAAGGACGCAGGACGCATCGCCGGCCTCGAAGTGCTGCGCCTGGTCAACGAGCCGACTGCTGCGTCGCTCGCGTATGGCCTCGACAAGAAGCAGAACGGCATCGTCGCGGTCTACGATCTCGGCGGCGGCACCTTCGACATCTCGATTCTCAAGCTGCACGACGGAATCTTCGAAGTCATCGCGACCAACGGCGACACGCACCTCGGCGGCGACGACATCGACAACCTGCTCATCACTATCGCGCTCGACGATATTCGCGGCGACCTCGCCCTCGATCTTCGCCGCAATGCCGAAGCTGTGCAGGCGATCCGCAAAGCCGTCATCGAGGCCAAGATCGCGCTCTCTTCGCAGCCTTCGGTAAAACTCGACATCGAACTCCCCGGTGGGAAGCACTACCGCCGCGAGATTACCCGCGAGCAATACGAGCAACTCATTCAGCCCGTCATCGATCGTACAGTCGGCCCCTGCAAGCAGGCGATGAAAGATGCGGGCCTCAAGCCCGAACAGATCGACGAGGTCGTCCTTGTCGGCGGATCGACGCGCATTCCGAAAGTTCGCGCTCTGGTGAAAGAGCTATTCCACCGCGAGCCGCACACCGACCTGAATCCCGACGAAGTCGTGGCGCTGGGCGCGGCCGTGCAGGCCAATATCCTCGGCGGCGGGTCAGAGGCCACCGAAAACATGCTGCTGCTCGATGTGACTCCGCTCTCGCTCGGCATCGAAGTCGCTGGCGGAGTCACCGACAAAATCATCCTGCGCAACTCGACCATCCCGGCATCGGCCACGCAGTTCTACACCACGCAGATCGACGGCCAGACCAACGTCGCGATCCACGTGCTCCAAGGCGAGCGCGAACTGGCGAAGGACTGCCGTTCACTGGCGCGCTTCGATCTCAAAGGAATTCCGCCCATGGCGGCTGGCATTCCGCGCGTTGAGGTCAAGTTTCTGATCGATGCTAACGGCATCCTGCATGTCTCTGCGCGCGAGCAGCGGAGTGGCAAAGAGGCGGAGATTCAGGTCCAACCTAGCTATGGTCTGACCGACGAGCAGGTCGAAGGCATGATCCTCGACTCGTTCGACAATGCCGAAGAAGATTTCCGGCAACGCCAACTGATTGAAGCGCGGGCGGAAACTTCAACAATTCTCGCCGCTCTCGAAAAAGGCAAGAAGAGCGCGGCCTGGGGCCAACTCACCACCGACGAAAAGAAGCAGATCGCGAAGATGGAGAAGGCTTTGGTCGCGGTGAACGGGGAAGAAGACTATCAGGCAATCCGCAAAGCCATCGACACGCTGAATCAAGGCACGATGCGCCTGGCGGAATTGATGATGGACACCGCCGTATCATCGGCGCTGAAAGGCAAGAACATGGACGAGACGGATCTGGGCGAAGGCCCGACCGCCCCGCATCCCATGGCGAAAGCAGAATTTGAGTAGCCTCCGTGTCCTCCTTGCCCTCTGTGGTTAAGGATTTTTGAAACCACAGAGGACACAGAGGACACAGAGAAAGATCAGGAGCAAGTATGGCTGAAGAAAAGACGCAAGGATCTGGCACGTTGACCGAAGAAGCGCCCGGCGAAAACACGGTGCAGGTCACCTTCCAGCCCGAAGGCAAGACCGTGCAGTTTGAACACGGCAAATTGCCCTATGAATATCACGGCAAGGAAGAGTCGATCCTTGATGTAGCGCTGAACCATCACATCACGCTCGATCACGCCTGCGGCGGCAACAACGCGTGCACAACCTGCCATATCTGGGTGAAGGAGGGCGCCGAGAATCTCTCTCCTATGGACGACGACGAGGCCGACCGGTTGGACATGGCTGCCGATCTCCAGTTAAACTCGCGTCTCGGCTGCCAAGCGCAGATTACCAAGCCCGGCAAGGTGGTCGTCGAGATTCCCGCATGGAATCGCAATTACGTCTCCGAGGAGCACTGAGGATGGCAAAGCAACTAACCTGGGACGACCCCGAAGACATCGGCATTCTGCTTTCCGAGACGCATCCCACACTCGATCCGCTCACCGTGCGCTTCACCGACCTGCACCGCTACGTCACCGCGTTACCGGACTTCGTCGGCGATCCGAAGGCCTCCAACGAAGGCAAGCTGGAAGCGATCCAAATGGCCTGGAACGAGGAAGTCCAGGATCGCACCCAAGGCTGATCCACGCCTTCCGATTTTCTAACGGCGTCATCCTGACCGGAACCGTTTTTCAGGCGAAGGGAAGGATCTCGCGCGTAGGACCACGCGCTATTTCCCCGCCTCCGCCAGTTTCTTGTAGAACCCCTGCAGTGTGTAAAACGCCAGCTTACGCTGGCCACGATTCGAGATCAGCCCCTTACGATTGTGATAATCCTGCACGCCAGGAAGCATGCGCGCTGGAGAGCGGAAGTCCATGAGCACCCACGGGCTCAGCCCGGCTAAGTTCGGCATGCGCTCGATCATGCCCAGCTGGTGCTGGTACAAATTCTGCTGATACTCCTCCGTCCAGATTTCATCCGCATCACCGTGTCGCCCGTACGGGGCCCCGCCCCCAAATTCGCTGACGATCAGGGGCTTGTTCCACATCGATTTCCATTGCATCTTGTCGGCATCTTCCACGTGCCCCCAGTACCAGCCTAAGTATTCGTTGATGCTGAGCACATCCAGCACTTCACCCAGTGGATCGCTGATGGTGCGGACGTCGGCACTCGTATCGTCAACGTGGTTCATCGCCGAGGTAATCAGCCGCGTTGAATCGAGTTCGCGCGCTTCCTGCGCGAGTGCCTTCAAGAATGTCAGTCGCTCGGGCTTCACCGGAGTTTCATTGGACAGCGACCACAGGATCACCGCCGCGCGGTTATGATCGCGCGCAATCTCATCGCGCAGTTGTGCCTCGGCATTCGCGAGCGTCGCAGGATTCGACCAGTCAATATCCCAATAAACCGGAATCTCCGACCACACCAGCAGCCCCATGCGGTCGGCGAGACGAACTTCATTCTCGTTATGCGGGTAGTGAGCGAAACGCACGAAGTTGCATCCCAGATCTTTCACCCATCCGAGAAGAGTCTGCGCATCCTCGGGGCTGAAGGCGCGCCCCTCGCGAAATGGCGCCTCCTCGTGCATCGAGATGCCTCGTAAAAAGATGGGCTTGCCGTTCAGGAGAATGTTGGCTCCCTGCACTTCGATGGTACGGAAGCCAATCTGATCGTGGATCGTATCATCGCCGCTCTTGACGACCACGTCGTAGAGTTTGGGATGCCCGGGAGACCACAACTCCAGCTTCGCTGTGAAGTGAAAACTCGCGTGGCCCGTCCCGTCGGCGGTAGTCGTCTCGTGAACGCCAGCCTCCGGAATTTCCAGCGTGATCTTCTGCGGAGCCTGTGCGCCACTCAATTGCACCCATCCCGCAACTTCGTTTTGCGACCCTCGCGTCAGTTGCACCGAATAATCTTGAATGAATACCGCCGGCACTTCGACCAGCATCACATCGCGGGTAATTCCGCCATAGCTCCACCAGTCGAACTTCAAAGCGGGCACGGCGTCGGCGCGGCGCGCATTGCTCACCTCAACAATCAGAAAGTTGTCGCCGTCGCGTAGAACCGAAGTCGCCTCGAAATTGAACGCCGTGAATCCACCTTCGTGCTCCCCCAGCTTCTCTCCATTCAGGTAAACGGTGGACTGGTAATTCGCCGCGCCGAAGTAAACAAAGACCCGGGTGTTTGCCCGCTTGTGATAACTGAACTCGCGCCGGTACCATACGGGCCCTTCATAGAACATCAGCGATTCGCGCTGGGTGTTCCAGTCTCCCGGAACGTTCATCATCGGCGACGCGTCAAAGCTGTATTCGACGCGCTCACCCTTGGTGCGCGGCTTTTCATTGCGAAAGAAACTGGACTTGCCGTTATCGAATGGGTCGACGATGGTCCGCCACGCGCCGTCGAGATTGATTGTCGTCCGCCCGGGCACGTTCGCAATCAGAGTGGAAGGAGCAGGGGAGGCAAAGGCCCATCCCGCGAGCAGAAGCACCAGCGAGCAGCGTTTCATGGGGAACCTCAAAACCGCTCATCCTAGTGGTCGAGAGGACGAGACGTCAATGAACTGGCGCACCGCCAGGACTTTTCTATTCCCAAAAGTTTTACAACTTCGTGACAAACTGCCACGCGCGCCTGCTTATGCTGCCCTTATGAAGGGTCCCGTGAGCATTCACAGCCCTTCACTCTCTCTAAGGCCCAATTGCGAAGGGCACGGCGCCAAGCCGTGCCCTTCATTTTTTGGAATTCGCTTCTTTGAACCCATGCGTCTAGCTGCGACTTCCACCTACCCAACGGAAACCGGCGCAGGCTCTTCCACGTTCGCCTCACGCAGGAATTTCGCCGCTTCTTCCGGCGGGGTCGGATTGATATAGAAGCCTGTCCCCCATTCGAATCCAGCGGTCTTGGTCAACTTGGGCATGAACTCAATGTGCCAGTGATAGTGATCGTTCGTCGGATCCTGCACCGGCGAAGTATGGATCACTAGATTGTAGGGCGGGTTGTCGAGCACCCGGTCAGCGCGGCTGAGCAGATCCTTCATCGCCCGAGCCAGGTTCTCGAACATGTGCGACGACGAGTTCTCGAATGCCGACTCATGCTGCTTGGGCAGAATCCACGTCTCGAAGGGAAAGCGTGGAGCATACGGCGCGAGCGTCAGAAAATTTTCGTTCTCGGCCACCACGCGCGTACCGCTGTCCATCTCCTGGCGAATGATGTCGCAGAACACGCAGCGTTCCTTGTATAGGAAATACTGCTTCGCTCCCTCGAGTTCCTGCACGACGTTAATGGGAAGAATGGGCAGCGCAATAAGCTGTGAGTGCGCGTGCTCCAGCGACGCGCCGGCGGCCTCTCCGTGATTCTTGAAGATCAGGATGTACTTGAACCGGCGATCTTTTTTCAAATCAAGGATGCGGTCGCGGAAGGTCCACAGAACATCTTCGATTCTCTTGGGAGGCAGGGTCGCGAGGCTCGCCGTATGGTCTGGCGTCTCAATGATGACTTCATGCGCCCCGATCCCGTTCATGCGGTCGAACATGCCCTCGGCCTGGCGGTTCAGCGTGCCTTCGATGCCCAAGGCTGGAAATTTGTTGGGGACCACGCGAACGGTCCATCCTGAAGTATCCCGTTGCGGAGCCGGGCCGCCGTTCGGGTTGGGACGGTACGCTTGAATCTCAGGAGGGGTCTTGCTTTCGTTCCCATAGCAGAAGGGACAGAATCCCCCCTTGATCTTCATATTCTCGCGGACAAAATCGGTTGGGCGTTTCGCCCGGTCCGTCGAAATAATCACCCAGCGACCAACAATCGGATCTTTTCTTAGCTCAGGCAATTACTGAATCCTTTCAGCGGGGTCGCTGCAAACTTGATATCTTACGCCGTCAAGGAAGCGTTGCGAAACACTTCGATCTGCGGGCTGGAACCAAGGTTTGCATAGTATACGCTTACAATATCGAATCTCCACTGGCACGTTGGTGGCAGCCGCCTCAGGTATTCCCGTGCCACCTGGGCGACCTCGCGCCGTTTGTGCCGGTCCACGGCCGCCTCGGCGGTCTTCACGTCGCGCGACGTCCGCGTCTTAACTTCAATGAAACAAAGAACATCCGCGTCCCAGCCGATCAGGTCGATTTCCCCTCGGCAGCGCGGCGAACGAAAATTGCGTGCCACCATCACATAACCCAGCTTCCTCAGGTAGAAGAACGCATCTTCTTCCCCGTGCGATCCGGTGCGCTGATGCTGAGGCCGCGGGTCTGCCCGCAAAGTCCGGTGCGCAACCCAGTCCAGGCTATGAATGATCGATTGCGTGAGAACGGCGGGAAGCATGGGAGATCAACTTCAATCTACTGAAGAAGACTCTCCCGATATGTGATCCGCCTCACATATCCACAAAATTGACGTTGAGTATTTCCCAGACGGGGAAACGCCAGACTTGGCGACTTGTCACCCGCAATCTGCGGTCCGCCAATAAAAACAAGCCCGCGGACAAAGCCACGAGCCCGGTCGCTATCCTCCCCCCAAAGAAGGCAGCAACAAAAATTCCGTCTTTCGAGGCCACACACAGCAGCCTCTCGCGGGTACTCTCGCCGACAGTCGGCCAGGCGTCAATTCACGCCTGCTGCAAACCTAGTTCACGCGCTAAGTCCAGTTTTTCCAGGACAATGCAACGACCTCTCACCCGGACGAAGGTGGTGGTGGCATGGCACGAAGCGGCGATTCTTCGGTGAGAGCGGCGATGCTAGACTTCCCCAGAGCCAGAAGCGCATGCAACCAGCCCGACGATCGCGCGCGTTAATTCGTTTTGGAGTGTTCGAGGCCGACGTGTATTCGGGCGAGCTTCGCAAGGGCGGCGTCAAGGTCAAGATTCAGGATCTTCCCTTTCGCGCGCTTAGGCTGCTGCTCAGTCACCCTCACGAAGTCCTCAGCCGTGACCAGTTCCGCCAGGCACTCTGGCCCGAAGGCGTGTTTGTCGACTTCGATCACGGCATCAGCAGCGCCATCAACCGCCTTCGGGATGCTTTAGGGGATTCCGCCGACAATCCCGTTTTCATCGAGACCGTCGAGCGCCGCGGCTACCGCTGGATCGCGCCCACCCACGTCCCGGCACCGCTGCCGGCTCCGCCAGGCCCGGTATTGGTCAAGGCTGCTCCCGACGCTGCGGCCGCGAAGCCGATTGCGGCGCCGTCGAAGGGATGGAGGTGGTCGCTGGCCTTTCCCGCCGCTGCCCTTCTTCTGGCTGTCTGGAGTTTTTGGCCCGCTCACCGCTCGGCTAGAGCAGGAACTTCGAATAGCCCAGCTGTTGACCTGCGTACTTCAGATGCGGCCCATCATTCCTCTAACGCCGAGGCGGAGCAGTTCTATCTGAAAGGGCGCTTCTATTGGGAAAAGCGCACCCCCGATGGGTTGAACAAAGCGCTGGACTACTTCACCCAGGCCATAGTCCATGATCCCAATTACTCTCCGGCTTACGTGGGCCTTGCCGATTGTTACAACCTGCTGCGCGAGTACACCGTGATGCCGGCCAGCGACGCCTACCCGCGCGCCCTGGCAGCGGCGAAACGGGCTGTGGAACTCGACGATCAGTCTTCCGAGGCGCATGCCTCGCTGGCTTTCGCCCTTTTCTACGGTACGTGGGACGCCGCCGGAGCCCAGCGCGAATTCCGCCGCGCCCTCGACCTGAATCCCAACAACGCGGTCGCGCACCACTGGTATGCCACTTATCTCGCAACCATCGGCCGCCAGGCGGAGGCCGTGGCCGAGATTGAGCGCGCACAAACGCTGGATCCGGCATCGAAATCAGTTCTGGCTGATAAGGGAAGTCTGCTCTGCGCGGTTGGACGCCGCGAGGAGGGCACCGCACTCCTGAAACAACTCGAAGCCACGGAACCCGATTTCGTCTCTCCCCACCGTTACTTGAAGAGCGCCTTCCTTGAGAGCGGTGACTATTCCCACTATTTGCAGGAGTGGAAGACGGAAGCTGTTCTGATGCGAGACAACTCGAGTCTCAAACTCGCGGACGCTGCCTCGAAAGGCTTCGCAGCGGCAGGCGCCCCTGGCATGCTACGCAATACGCTGGCGTTGCAGAAGAAACTCTACGAGAGCGGACTGCAGTCGCCCTACTTCGTGGCCGAGACGGACTCACTCTTGGGGAACAAACAGGAAGCTCTGCAGTACCTGAAGGTCGCTTACGATAAGCACGACGATTCCATGGTGCGACTGGAATCCGATCCCGCATTCTCCAACCTGACCCACGAGCCAGCCTACCGGGATCTGGTCGCGAAGCTGGGATTTCCCACCAGAAACTAATTCACCACGGAGACACAGAGTCGGGAGAAAAACATTTCTTGATTCGTTTTTCTCGGTGTCTCTGTGCCTCCGTAGTGGAGGTCTACTGGTCAGTTATCCAGTCAGTTACGCGCCTTTGCCAACCGTGGCAATGCACTCTTCGAGCACATCCACCGCGACGTCGGCCTCTTCCTTGGTGACCACCAGCGGCGGGCAGATCCGGACCGTGCTCGGCCCGCAGCCCAGGAACAGCACGCCGTGCTCGAACGCCATTTCCACAATGCGGTCGCGGTCGGTGTTGGCGTATTCTTTCGTGACCTTGTCCTTCACAATGTCGACGCCGATCATCAGTCCGCGGCCACGCACATCGCCCACCAACTTCAGCTTCTTCGGCCAGTCGGCCATGCGCTTCATCATGTGATTGCCCACGCTGGCCGAGTTCTCGAGCAGGTGTTCCTTCTCGATCACATCGAGCGTAGCCAGAGCCGCCGCGATCGCCACAGGATTACCCCCGAAAGTCGAAGCGTGCGAACCGGGAACCCAGTCCATCACTTCCGCGCGCGTCATCGTAACGCCCAGCGGCATGCCCGACGCAATGCCCTTCGCCATGCAGACCATATCCGGCTCAACACCCGTGTGCTCGACGGCGAACCACTTGCCTGTGCGGCCAATGCCGCTCTGCACTTCGTCGACGACCAGCATGATGCCGTGACGGTCGCAGATGCGCCGCAGTTCCTGCATAAAGATCGTCGGCGCCACGACGTATCCGCCCTCGCCCTGCACGGGTTCGACGAAGATCGCGGCCACTTCTTCAGGGGCAAGCGTGGTCTTGAACAACTTCTCTTCAATGAAGCGCGCACAACCGAGCGCAAAGTTGTCCGGATCCTGCGTGCCGCCCACGCAGCCGCGATACACGTCGGGATAACGCACATGCGTCACCCCGGGGACGAGCGGAGCAAACCGCCGCCGCTGTTGCGGCTTCGACGCCGTCAGCGACAACGCACCCATCGTCCGCCCGTGAAATGCCCCAAAGAAAGCGATCACGTTCTGCCGCTTGGTGTGGTAGCGCGCCAGTTTCAGCGCGCACTCAATCGCCTCCGCTCCGGAGTTGCCGTAGTAAATACGGTGCGGGCCGGGCATGGGCGCAATCTTCGACAGCCGCGCCGCCAGTGTCACCATGCTCTCGTAGTAGAAATCGGTGCCCGACATGTGGATCAGTTCGCCCGCCTGCTGCTGAATGGCGGCAACCACCTCGGGATGGCAGTGGCCGGTCGAGGTCACGGCAATGCCGGCCGAGAAATCAAAAAACTCGTTGCCGTCGACATCGGTCACCACGATGCCGCGGCCGCTCTTGGCCACCAGCGGGTACGAACGGGTGTAGGACGGCGAAATATATTTCTGGTCGCCCTCGAGCACGCGCTTGGCATTGGGCCCGGGCAGGGCGGTTTTGATCTTGGGACCGATCGTCGAAGAAACGTCAGTGGCGGTCATGGTCTTCGTGGTCATGGAATCCTCCGTTAGCAACCGTCAGTAGTCAGTTGCCCGTTGTGGGGAAAGGCAGCCTCGAAGCGCGGGAATCCTGGTTCGGACACACGCGGTCGAAGCGAATCAGAGGCAGAGGATTGAGAAGTTAGTCACTACCGAAGAGGCTGGGACGCAAACGTGACGGCAAATTCGCCCGATAACGCCGCGGACACACTAGGCAGTGCAGCCAGCACTCGGGCAAATTCGAATTTGGATTCTTCTGCAGCATCGCAAACCGTCGACATCACTAAGTCATTATAGCTGGAACGTCTGAACGGCGGAACCCCCTTTGGTAACAAGAGTGTAGGGACAGCCGCCTTCGGCTGGTCCGTCGAGCGAAGCTCGACCGCCTCACGCCCCGGCTATTCACCGCGGTCGGACCCCTCGCCAATGTTGCAGATTTCTTCATCTTGCCAAGAAGTTTTTCCGTGAATACCATTTAGCGCCCGGTTCATCGAGGCGGATGGCGCAGTTTATCAGCCGCTCTACGAAGAATCTCCCCCCGCACCACCCAAGGAGAAGATATGTGCGTTCGGATATTTGCTCTCAGAAAAGCTCTCCTGATCCTGACTGTTGTTGCGCTCAGCTGTGTTGCGAACGCGCAAACGATGAACACGATTTATACCTTCTCTGAAACCACCAGCTTCTGGCCCCAAGGCGCTCTGCTCGAAGACGGATCGGGAAATCTGTACGGCACCACCCGCGGCGGCGGAGCCTACGGAGTGGGAACAGTAATGGAATTGTCCCCACCGGCGGTCTCCGGCGGCGCCTGGACACTGACCACGCTCTATAGCTTCGTTCCCTACGGAACCGGCGGATACGTACCGATTTCCGATCTCGTCAAGGATCAGGCGGGGGCCTTTTACGGAACCACCAATTTAGGCGGCGATCCCATCTGCAATTGCGGCGTGGTCTACAAGCTGATTCCGCCCACAGTGAAAGGCGGCACGTGGACTCAGAAGCAACTCTATGCCTTCACCGGAGGTTCAGACGGACGCCTTCCCGCGACGGCCGCACTTGCTCTCACCACCGCGGGAACGCTCTACGGCGTGACGATGCGCGGCGGAACTTGGGACAGCGGCGTGCTCTACCAGCTTACGACCAAGAACGGCACCTCTTATGCCGAAAGCGTCCTGTACACCTTCGGCGACCTCGCTGACGGCAGCACGCCTAGTGGGCCGGTCATGCTGGACTCCACCGGAAACCTGTATGGCGTCACGTCTTTCGGCGGCGCGTACGACCAGGGCACGCTGTACAAGTTCGTCCCACCCACCAGCACCACGTTGGGAGTTGAGTCGATCCTGTATTCGTTCGGCGCCTCTACCACAACCGGAAGTTATCCCAACGGTAGTCTGCTTTTCGATGCGGGCGGAGACATCTACGGCGTCACCAACGGCGGAGGCGACACCGCCGGCGATGGAGTGGTGTACATGCTCGCTCCCACCAAAACCAGTTATACCGAAAGCATCATTTACGCGTTCAGCACGAGCTACGGCACAAATCCTGTGGGCGGCCTCACCTGGAACCACAAAACAAATCAGCTCTACGGCACCACCAGCAGCAAGAACATGCATCCCGCAGGCGACGGAACCGTATTCAAGCTATCGCCTCCAGCAGTGAAGGGCGGAGCGTGGACGGAAACGACTCTCTACCAGTTCACCTACCGCGTAAACGGCGGCTACCCAACCGGCGCCTTAACTCTGGACACCAAGACTGGGGACCTCTACGGCACCGCCATCAACGGGGGTATCGAAGGCTGCGATTTGTTCTGCGGTGTGATCTGGCAAGTCGTAAACCCGTAGAAAGTCCGCAGTAATGGCGGTAAGGATGGAGTGCTGCATCACCGACTTCGGGCTCGAGTTGCTTTGACTTCCGCCCTCTTCGGCCTTAGCATGGCTTGACCCAAGGGCGGGGCCACTTCCTTTGCTCGATCAGACTATTTCCCATTACCGGATCGTCGAAAAGCTCGGGGGCGGCGGTATGGGCGTGGTTTACAAGGCCGAGGACACGCGCCTCGGCCGCTTCGTCGCCCTCAAGTTTCTTCCCGACGACCTCGCGCAAGACCATCAGGCGCTCGAGCGTTTCCGCCGCGAAGCCAAGGCCGCCTCAGCCCTCAATCATCCCAACATCTGCACGATCTATGACATCGGCGACGAAGGCGGCCGCACCTTCCTCGTCATGGAGTTCCTCGATGGCTCCACGCTCAAGCACCTGATCGCTGGCCGTGCCATGGAGTTGGAGACAATCCTCTCGCTAGGGATCGAGATCGCCGACGCCCTCGACGCGGCGCACGCCGGCGGCATCGTCCACCGCGACATCAAGCCCGCAAATATCTTCGTCACTAAACGCGAGCACGCCAAGATTCTCGACTTCGGCCTCGCCAAGGTGAAGGCCAGTCCATCGTCGAGCGCGCAGATCGCCGACGTCACCGCACCCACGTCCGTTGTTGTTGAAGAACACCTCACCAGCCCCGGCTCCACGCTCGGCACGGTCGCCTACATGTCTCCCGAGCAAGCGAAGGGCAAGGAACTCGATCCGCGTACCGATCTGTTTTCCTTCGGCGTGGTGCTCTATGAAATGGCCACCGGGACGCTGCCGTTCCGTGGAGAAACTTCGGCGCTCATTTTCCAGGCCATTCTTGATCGGGCTCCAGTCTCCCCGATCCGTCTGAATCCCGACCTGCCGCCGAAGCTTGAAGACATCATTAACAAGGCGTTGGAGAAAGACCGCAACCTGCGCTACCAGAGCGCCGCCGACATTCGCGCCGACCTACAGCGCCTGAAGCGCGACACCGGCAGTGGACACGCCGTCGCGCACAGTTCTGATTCCGTACCGATTGCCGCAGACTCGGGTCGTTCCGCGGCGGCTGTTCCGCTTCCCGCGCCTTCGGCGTCCTCACCAGCGGTCGCCCCATCTTCGGCTGCGGTCAGCGCCGTCACCGCGCCAAAGAAGCCGTGGAAGATTCTGCTGCCCGCAATCGTGGCCGTACTCGTGTTGCTGATCGCGGGCGCCTGGTACCTGCGTTCCAAGCAATCCGCCAAGCTCACCGAAAAGGACAGCGTCTTGCTGGCCGACTTCGTCAACACCACCGGCAATGCCGTTTTTGACGGCACGTTGAAACAAGCGTTGGCCGTGCAACTCGAACAGTCGCCTTATCTGAATATTTTCCCTGAGTCCAGAATCCAGCAAGCCCTGAAGTTCATGGGCCGCACGCCGGATGAACGCGTCACCAAGGATGTGGCTCACGAAATTTGCTTGCGCGAAGGCGTGAAAGCCATGCTGACCGGCTCCATCTCGAGCCTCGGCAGCCACTACGTAATCACGCTCGAAGCCGTGAATGCGCAGACCGGGGACTCGCTCGATCGCGAACAAGTCGAGGCCGAGAGCAAGGAACAAGTCCTGAAGTCGCTCGACAAGGCAGCCTCGAGCCTGCGCGAAAAGCTGGGCGAATCGATCGGCTCGGTGCAGAAGTTCACCACGCCGCTGGAAGCCGCCACGACTTCGTCTCTCGAAGCGTTGAAAGAGTTCAGTATCGGCCAGGAAAAGCACTCCGCGTTCGATGATGACGGTGCGATTCCTCATCTGAAGCGCGCTGTCGAACTGGATCCCACGTTCGCGATGGCCTGGGCCGTCCTTGGTATCACCTACAACAACACCGGCAACACCAAACAGGCTTTTGAGTGTTTGCAGAAGGCCTTCGACGTAAAAGACCGGGCCAGCGAGCGCGAAAGGTTCTATATCTCGGGCCACTACTACGGGACATTCCGCGGACAACTCGACAAGCAACTCGAAACTCTGGAACAGTGGAGTCAAGCCTATCCGCGTGACGGCGTTCCCCTCGACAACCTGGCGCTCGCGGAGCAGGATTTAGGTCAGTTCGACAAAGCCCTCGCCTACGCCAGCCAGGCTATGAAGCTGAATTCTAAGGACCACTACGCTTACCAAAATTTAGCCACCTCCTATCAATATCTCAATCGTTACGACGAAGCCAAAGCAGTGGCGGAGCAGGCGATCGCGCAAAAGATCGACCCTTGGTCGCTGCACATGACGCTTTACTGGACTGCCTTCGTTCGCGGTGACGACGCCGCCATGCAGCAGGAAGTCGCCCAGTCCAGCGGCAAGGTCCAGGAGACTATCATCGTTTTGCTCGCCGCACAGGGTGAGTGCGCACAGGGAAAGATCAAGAAGGCGCGCCAAAGCTTCACCCGCGCCGCCAGCGCAGCCCAAGCTCACGGCATCAAGGAATGGGCCTCACTGACCTTGGCCGGCGAGGCCTACTGCAATGCCGAGACTGGCTTTACCCCGGAGGCGCGCCAGTCAATGAACGCGGCAGTAGCCGCAGCTGACACAGCAGATACGGAAGCCGATGCCGCCCGCGTATTTGCCCGCACCGGAGACTCGGCCCGCTCCGAGAAGCTGATTGCAGATCTCGCGAAGGAATATCCCTTCGACACTCTTCTCAGCCAGGTGAAACTCCCCACGGCGCGAGCCATCCTCGACCTGCAACGCAACCAGCCTGCCCAAGCGATCGCGGCGCTCGAACCCGTCAAGGTCTACGAATTGGGAGCAGACCGGCGGTCGATCAGTACTTACCAGGCGATCTACGTCCGCGGAGAGGCCTACCTTCACTCTCACGACGGGGCCAATGCGGCACTGGAATACCAGAAAATTCTTGACCACCGCGGGGTTCAGCCCACGAGCCCGTTTCTTTCCCTGGCGAGACTCGGACTGGGCCGCGCCTATGCGCTGCAAGGCGACACCGCAAAAGCCAAGTCGGCCTATCAGGATTTCTTTGCCATTTGGAAAGACGCAGATCCCGATGTCCCTCTTCTCAAAACTGCAAAAGCGGAATACGAGAAGCTGAAGTAGCGCTAACACCTCATTACGACAGTTACCAAAGAAGACCGCTGAGGGGAATACATTTGTGCAGTGGTGTCTATATTTAGAGGACGTTGCAAGATCAAGCCGCATAAATGGACACCAGAGCGCATTTTCCCGTCGTTCGCAGGATAGCCCGGGCACTGAGCGGGCGTTGGGCACGTCGAAGTTATGCTGCCATTTTTTTCCTTTTGCTGCTCATCACCACTGCTACTCGTCTCCGCTCATACCTTATGGTGAGGGAGATTCAAGCCGTGTTGCAGGGATTGAGCGAGATACGTCTGGACCAGACCACTGAAGAACAGATGACGAGGATGGTCCCATACTTAAGCCAGAACGACTGGCAGGCTGGCGGCGTCTCGCATCGCAGTTATTACAGGCACATCTCCAACGAGTCCGATCGGTTGCCAAGATTCATCGTTATAGCCTTGAGCGAGGCGCGATCGGATGAGCTCATGCGCTTGGTAGAACGCCTTGTGGATTGGCTGGGCTACCGATTCATCAGCTTTGACGCTGGCGTACTCGTTCGAGATGGTAGGGTTGTGCACGTCGATTACGGCTTGGCAAATCAGTGGGTCCGTCCACAATATCCGGGCTACGCTGGCTACATCGTGTCGGCAAGAAGCGTCCACGGATTCTGGATGGATCGCCGGGCACCGTTCCTCGTATCCAGCGAAGAGGATGAAAGCCCGCGGTATCGGCCGAGCGGGGGCGAGAACGGATTGTATGTTACATACGCGAGTGATGCCCCGATAGACCAGACTAAACGTGCGTTCAAACTGAATCTTGATTGCTTTTGGAATCTGAGTGGATGCTCTGATGCTCGCAACATCGCTCCTGATCTGTGGCAAGACCTCAAAGTGATCCGCCACGATACGTACCAGCAGCTAATTTCCGGGAAATGCCCCGACACGATAGTCCGTGGGCGAATGCAATATGTTCCAGATGTCACAGTGTTGTTGCTCGAAGTAACCGGTTCGAGACGGATCGATATCAACGAAGAGGGTGATCGGACTGAGGACTGGTTCACAGATTACAACTTGGTAGAGGAGATTCGTGGTCGGAGTTCTGGATCCTGGAAAAACGTTCGCTTCCGACGGACGATTCCTTCGGTCGAGGAGCCAACGCGCGAGATGGCCAATCAGATATGGCCAGAGACGAAGGTTGGGAGCAGAGTTCTGTTCTTTGGGAGCCCCGAATCCTATCGCAGCCCTAAGTTCTATTCATGTCGGTTCATTCCGGCGACCTTGTCTGCACTGGAGATCGTTCGCAAAACGCCCGTACCATCGAAAAGCCCGGAAGACCAGATTCTCTGGGGGTTGCAGTGACCCGTCGCAGTCTGTTGACGTTGAATCGCGATATCACTCCTTGACCCCTCCTCAATTTCAGAATCCAACGCGCCGCCTCCCTCGTCTGATATCTTTTAACTTCCCCTGATTCTCACAACAATGCATTCCGCTCAGCGCCCAAGCCGGTGGATGGTGATTCTTGCCTTCGGACTCGTATACCTATTCTGGGGCTCGACCTATCTCGGCATCGACATCGCCGTCGAGACCATACCCCCGGCGCTGATGTGCGCGGTGCGATTTTCGATCGCGGGAACGATCATGCTGGCCGTGTGCGCTGCTACCGGGCGGAGGATTCTCTACTCACCCAAGCAAATCGCGCTGGCCGCGGTCGTAGGACTGCTGCTGCTGATGGGCGGCAACCTCACACTGTCTTACGCGGAACTCACCGTCTCCTCGGGCTTGGCCGCGCTCATCATCGCCATCACCCCGCTGTGGTTTCTGGTGCTCGATTCCCTGCTGCTTGGCGACCACCACATCTCCGGACGCGGCAAAGCCGGGCTCCTTTTAGGAATCCTGGGATTGGTCGTTCTGGTTTGGCCGGAGCTGCGATCCGGCACCATGGGACATCGCGAATTCTGGGCCTCGATCAGCCTGATCGCCGGCTCATTCTCCTGGGCGCTGGGATCCGTGCTCTCCAAACGCTGGCAATCGGGCATGGACGTATTCAGCGCCACCGGCTGGCAAGTCACCGCAGCGGGCGTGGGCAATTTTATCTTTGCGTTATTTAACGGCGATCTCTCACACGTCCGCTGGACCGCGCGCAGCCTCAGCGCCACCATGTACCTCGTCGTGTGCGGCTCGTGGATCGGCTACACCGCCTACATCTGGCTGCTGGAGCACGTTCCCACGTCCAAGGTGTCGACCTACGCGTACGTGAATCCGGTGGTGGCCGTGTTCCTGGGCTGGCTGATTCTGCACGAGCGTGTGGACCGCTTCATCCTGGCGGGAAGCGCGATTGTCGTACTCTCCGTCATCCTCGTCACCAGCGCGAAAGTAAAAGAGAGAACGGTCGCGGAAGAACTGCCGGCGGTCGAGGCAGCAGGAGACTGAAAGTCGGAAAGCAGATTCTGAATGGCAAATTGCACCAGCTGCGGACGTGAATTACCGGCATTCTCTACTGGCCCGCTCAGCACCTTGTGCCGAGATTGTCAGGCGAGAGAGAATTCTCCTTCGCCAATCCCTTCAGTCAGTCCTTCCGAGAAGCGATCTCCCGCGATTTCCCTCACGAGAATTCTGGTCGGAATCAACGTAACTGTTTTCGTGTTGATGACTCTGACCGGAGCGTCCTTCATATCGCCGACAAGTGCCCAACTGCTGAAATGGGGAGCCAACTGGGGCCCCCTTTCGCTTACGACGCAGCCCTGGCGGATATTGACTTCGAACTACGTGCACATCGGAATCATCCACATCGGCTTCAACATGTGGTGCCTGCTCAATCTGGGCGCACTGGCACAGCGTATTTTTGACCGGTGGACTTATCTTCTCATCTACACGGCGACGGGTATCGCCGGAAGCGTTGCCAGTCTTTGGTGGCATCCCACCGTGGTCGGAGCTGGAGCGTCGGGCGCAATTTTCGGACTTGCCGGAGCTTTAATTGCGGCCCTCTATCTGGGCAAGCTGCCGATTCCAAAACAGGCCATCCAGTCCACGATGAAGAGCCTGCTAATGTTCGCGGCCTACAACTTGTTTTTCGGGTTGACTCAGGGCATCGACAATGCGGCGCACATCGGCGGTCTAGTCTCGGGATTGGCGCTCGGCGCATTTTTTTCCAAACATCTCACCGGATCTGCTGAGGTTCGCCAGCAGTGGCGCAACCTCGCCTTTGTGCTCAGCATTCTTCTGCTCAGTACCGGGATGTATTTCGTTCGGCATCAGCACCAGGAGCTTACTGCCGTCGTTAACCCGTACGACTACTTTGACCAGTACGAGAAGGCGATGGACGCGTTCCGGCAAAAAGACTATGCGAAAGCGGTCGAGGCCTGCCAGAAGATGGTTCAGTCGAATCCGAGCTCGGCCGAGGCTCATTTTTTGCTAGGTCTTGCTTACGAGACCTCTGAGAATCCGGACGGCGCGATTCCTCAGTTCCAGGAAGCTCTGCGGTTGAATCCGAAATACTCGGAAGCAGCCGCCGGACTGGCCGAGGCCTACAAATCGAAAGGCATGGATCGAGAGTCGAAAGAAGCGGCGCACAAAGCGGTGGAACTCAAAGGCGGTCACTAGACCCGGGCCTACTTCGAACCTTCCTCGTCCTCCTCCGCATCATTCACCAGATCCACCACATGCCCGCGGATGGCAAACGTCTGTCTCGCTCCGGCCGCCGGCTCAAAGCTGACCCGCACCGGGCTGCGCTGCCAAGACGGCACCGGACACGCCGAGTCCGGTGAAGCGTCCTCAGCCACTCCGGCATTGGACAGTTCCTTCTTTAGCACCGCCTTGCGCCGGTTCAGCTGCGCCACCATGGCATACGTCTTCTTTCCATCATCCGCCACACCACAATAAGCGACGTAGTCCCGGTACCAGCTCGCCGCGGAATAATACGCGTCGAACTCGGGAAGATTGATCGGGGCCAGGCGGCCCGTCACGCGATCGACCAGCAGCCATCCACCACGCTGCCACTGCCAACGTGGAGCGGAATCTTCGGGAAGACTGTCATTCACCCGAAACATGCGCCGTACCACGAACAGCCGGTCCGTCACTTCATGCGGCGTGCCGAGCACATATTCTTTCACGCGTCCGTCCACAACCAGCGCGCGGATCTTGAGAGTCAGCGGCTTGTCCCCCGCTCCACCCGGAAACCACTGCACCGACGTCCATTTTCCGAAGGCGATGACATGGACTTTCGTGGCCGCACTGACCGTAGTCGTCAGCAACGCCGTCAGAATAAGCAAATGAAACAACACAGTTCGCACAATCCGCATGAGCCGAGAGTAGGCAGCCGACGAGACACAAGGCAAGCGTTTCGGTCACATTCGTGAAATGATGTTCCCGAAAAGGGAATAGCGGAGTTCTGCAAACGGTGGTAGTGTTCAAAAGGTTGGCTTCGCCCGGCGGAAACTGCGAAATGGCGGTAAAATCAGGAGTCCGGTGAGCGGGTTTGTCATGAGTCTCTTGCCTCCCTCTCGTACGCTTTCGCGGTTGGATGCGCGGACTACTTCGACGACCGAAGCCGCTTCTTATTAAAGAGATGGGTGACCTTTTACCACGACGTCGCGCGCCGCGAATCCTGGTCGTCGACGACCAGCCCAGCATCGCTGGCCTGATGAGCCAGTTGCTCTCGATGCGCGGTTACGACGTAACGACCGCCTCCAACGCCGAGCAGGCCGAGGCCGAAGTGCGCCGGCAACTGCCGGACCTGATCCTCTCCGACGTAATGATGCCGGGCAAGTCAGGGTACGAATTCTGCCGCAGCTTAAAGGAAAATCCGGCCACGCGCCTGATTCCTTTCGTGCTCATCACCGGACTCAGCGATAGCAGCGACAAAGTGCACGGCATCGAGGCTGGCGCCGACGATTTCCTCAACAAGCCGGTTCTTGCCGAAGAACTGATCGCCCGCGTGAAATCGCTGCTGCGCTTGAAAGAGTTCACCGACGAACTGGAAACCGCGGATTCCGTTCTTTGCACCTTGGGCCTGATCGTTGAAGGCCGCGATCCCTATACCGAAGGCCACTGTGAACGCCTCTCCGTGCGCGCCGCGGATATGGGGCGCCATCTCGGCATGGATGAGGATTCCATCATCGCCCTCAAGCGAGGCGGATACCTGCACGACCTCGGCAAAATCGCCGTTCCCGATGAGATTCTGAAAAAAGGCAGCGACCTTACTCCCGCGGAATGGGCGGTGATGAAACTTCATCCCATCACCGGCGAGAACATCTGCAAGCCTCTGCATTCGCTGCGACTGGTATTGCCCATCATTCGCCACCATCACGAGCACTCGGATGGTTCCGGCTACCCTGACGGCCTGACTGGATCAGAAATTCCGGTACTCCCCAGAGTGCTTCAAGTCGTAGATGTATACGACGCGCTGCGCACCGCCCGATCCTATAAGCCAGCGTTGACGCACGAAATGGCCGCCCAGACCATGCGCGAAGAAGCTGCCCGCGGCCTCTGGGATGCCGAATTGGTCGGGGAGTACTTCTACATGCTCGAGCAGCAGCGGCAAGTAGCCTAAGGCAGTTCTCAGTTTTTGGGGATCATCAACGAGGGGTAAACATGGCCGCTGCGTTCCCGGTCCGGATGGCCCTCTTCTGCGGTTGTCTTGCGTTCCCAGCATTCTCACAAACAGGTTTCGCACAACAGGACCTATCCCCATCGCAAGTCCCCCCGCCGGCGGAGCGCTCCAGTAACACGGAGCCCGGTGTCGATCGCCGTATCTCCCTTGATGTGTTCGTAAGCGACAAGTCCGGGAAGCCTGTGTCCGGATTGCAGCAGGAGGACTTCACCGTTCTCGACGACCACCGGCCGCAGAAGATCCTCTCCTTCCGCGCGACCGGCCAAACCAGCGAAACCGCTGATTCTCCCCTGCAGGCCATTTTGCTCGTCGATTCGGTGAACAATGGGTTCCAGGGCGCAGGCCAGCAGCGGCAACAGCTGGACAAATTTCTTCGGCAAAACGGCGGCCAGCTGCCCATTCCCATTTCGCTGGTTCTCCTGACCGACACCTCCACTCACCTCCAACCCATGCCGACTCGCGACGGAAAGACTCTGGCCGACTCGCTCGATTCCAATCAGACCGGCCTCCGCCCCATTGGCAACTCGCAGGGCTTCTACGGCGGCATGGATCGTTTTCAGATTTCGCTTCGCGCCTTGGAGGCACTCATTTCTTATGAGGTAACTCAGCCCGGCAGGAAGTTGCTCGTCTGGCTCAGTCCGGGATGGCCTCTGTTCTCCGGACCGGGCGTCCAACTCACCGCCAAAGATCAGGAGTTCCTCTTCAGTACCGTGGTCGAACTCTCGGCGGAACTTCGAGAGGCTCGCATCACGCTTTATAGTATCGATGCGACAGGCGTGGCCGATGCCGGCAGTTTCCGCACGTTCTATTACCAGAACTTCCTCAAAGGTGTGACTTCCGTCGGCAAAGTACAAAACGGCAACCTCGGGCTGCAGGTACTCGCGACGCAAAGCGGCGGGCGGGTTCTCACCTCGAGCAACGACATCGCGAATGCGATTGCAACTTGTCTGGCGGACGCAAACACCTTCTACACTGTCTCCTTTGATTCTGTCCCGGCGGATCATCCCAACGAGTATCACAACCTGCAGATCAAAATTGACAAGCCCGGACTCACGGCCCGCACACGAACCGGATACTACGCTCAAAACAGATAGCTCCCGAACCTTCCGGGATTTCCCTGATTTCCGCAATCCTAAAACGACCACGTACAATAACGATGCTGTTCGTCGAAGCGGACCAGCTTTCAGCGACCCGTCACTCCGATTGAGAACTGAGAAGTGAGAACCGAGAACTGCTTTTGGAGCCCCATTACAGCATCGTAATCCCCGCCTATAACGAGAGCGCTCGCCTTGGCGCATCGCTCGAGAAGGTGCTCGCCTACGTCCACGCTCAAGGCTGGGATGCGGAAGTCATCGTCGTCAACGACGGATCCCGCGACAACACGGCNNCGCAACGGCATGCTCAACGCGCGCGGGCGGATCGTTCTATTCAGCGACGCCGACCTGTCCTCGCCGATCGAGGAAGCTCCCAAGCTCCTTCAGGCGCTGGATGACGGCGCCGACATCGCCATCGGCTCGCGCTGGCTGCGCGCTGAAACCCAGACGCAGCGCCAGCCCCTGCACCGCCAACTCTTCGGCCGGATCTTCAACCTGGTGCTACGTCTTACGTTGGGATTGCAATTCAAAGACACGCAGTGCGGATTCAAAGCCTTCAAGCAGCCCGCGGTTCAGGCGATCTTCCCGCTGCAAAAAATTGAACGCTGGGGATTCGATCCGGAGATTCTGTTCCTGGCAAAAAAGCTGAAATTCAAAACGCAGGAAGTCTCCGTCGCCTGGGGACACAGCGGCGGAACCCGCATCAATCCCCTCGTCGACGGCTCCCGCATGGTGATGGAAATGTTCCGAATCCGCTGGTTCGACCTGACGGGAAAATACAACGCAGATCGAACACCCGCGGCCCAGGCCGCGAAGCCGTAGCCCGATCACCCGGACCGCAAGCCTGACATCGGGTCCTAAAAATACGCGGGAGAAATAGTCTGTCATCCTGAGCGGCGTTCTTTGCCGCGAAGAGCCTGCCCTGAGCGAAGCCGAAGGGACCTATGCAACTTCCTCGGCACCGGCAAATTGCATAGGTCCTTCGCGTTGCTCAGGATGACAACGCATATTAATGTGATGCCGCCTTGACGGCCTCAACGACTTTGCTCCCCATCTGCGTCGTAGAGATCGCCGCATGCGCCTTCCCCGCCAAATCCGCCGTCCGTGCGCCCTGCGAGAGCACCGCCGAAACCGCCTTCTCCACGCACACGGCCTCCGCTTCCAACTGAAACGAATGCCGCAGCATCATCGCCACCGACAAAATCGCTCCCAGCGGATTGGCAATTCCCTTCCCCGCGATATCCGGCGCCGAACCGTGCACCGGTTCATACAGCCCAACCGGCCCACCCACGCTCGCCGAAGCCAGCAGTCCCAAAGATCCCACTACGCCGCCAGCCTGATCCGACAAGATGTCTCCAAACATGTTCTCGGTGAGCAGGACGTCGAAATCCGTAGGCCGTTGCACTAGTAACATCGCTGCCGAATCGACATACTGATGTCCCAGCTTCACCTCGGGATAATCCTTCGCCACGCGTGTAACAACGTCCCGCCACAGCCGCGAGCATTCCAGCACGTTGGCCTTGTCCACCGACAAAACCTTGCGGCGCCGCTTCATCGCCAACTCAAATGCCACACGAGCAATGCGCTCAATCTCCGATTCACCGTAGCGCATCGTGTTAACCGCGACGCGCGATCCCGGCGCACCCTCGATCGACCTTGGCGATCCAAAGTAGGCTCCTCCCAGCAACTCGCGCACGATCATGATGTCGGTTCCGCGCACCAGTTCCGCGCGCAGCGGAGAGCAATCCTCGAGCGCCGGAAAAAACACCGCCGGACGCAGATTGGCATATGCCCCCAACTCACGCCGTATGCGCAGCAATCCCGCCTCAGGCCGAAGGTGCCCCGGATTGTGATCGAACGCCGGACTCCCCACCGCCCCCAGCAGCACGGCAGACGATTCCAGACAAGCCTTGATGGTATCCGCCGGCAGCGGATCGTTCGCCGCAGCCAGCGCCGCTCCGCCGATGAGTTTGGTTTGTAACTGAAGTTGATGGCCAAATCCGTCAGCCACCGCTTGCAGAACGAGAACGGCCTGTTCGGTCACTTCCGGACCAATGCCGTCACCAGGGAGAACAGTAAGTTTTAGAAGCATTGGGATGATTGAGTAATTGGGAGATTTAGCAACTGGTAATTGAAAACCCTGTAATTCTATCGCGTAGGCGGGCGAATCCAGGTAGGAGTGGCTCGTGAAAATCACTCAATCACAAAATCCGCCCAATGGCTCAATTCCCCTACACGCCCCAGAGATAATCTTCCTGCTGCGTCTGCTCGTGGTGGGCATCGCCGTGAACCGGCAGCGGCACTCCGAACGCGTTGGTCTGCGGACCAACTGGAAACGGCTTCGACGGCTCGGGCGTGGGTTCGGCAACGGGCGCGTTAACCACAGCCGCCTGCGGCGGAACAATCTTCTCAATCAGCGGCGTCGCCGATCCCGACGGCTTGTGCGTGTCGCGGATCAGTTCCAGCAAGTGATGATCTTCCACATGCTTGATCTTGTCGGCCAGCCGGACAAAGCGCCGGTAGATGTCGTCCAGCGCCCGGCGGTCGAACTGGTACCCAAGTTGTTCGCACCGAATGCTGAGCGCATGCCGTCCCGAGTGCTTGCCCAGCACCAGTTTCGAATCCGGCACGCCCACTGACTGCGGCGTCATAATTTCGTAGGTCAGCGGATTCTTCAACACGCCATCCTGATGAATCCCCGCCTCGTGCGCAAACGCATTGCGCCCGGTAATCGCCTTGTTCGGCTGCACGGGCACGCCGGTGATCTCGCTCAGCATCTGGCTGGACGCAAAAATCTGATCGCCGACTACGCCCGTCTCGTACGGATAGCGGTCGGGCCGAACCCGCATCGCCATCACAATCTCTTCCAGCGACGCATTCCCGGCCCGCTCCCCGATCCCATTGATCGTGCACTCCACCTGCCGCGCCCCCGCGGACACCGCCGCCAACGCATTGGCGACCGCCATGCCCAGATCGTTGTGGCAGTGCGCGGAAATGACTACGTTCTCGATTCCCTTCACGCGCTCCCGGATGGTCGTGATCAGCGCTCCAAACTCGGATGGTACGGTGTAACCAACCGTGTCCGGAATGTTCAACGTGGTTGCCCCGGCTTCGACGACCGCATCAAGCACGCGGCACAGAAATTCAGGCTCGGTGCGAGTCGCATCTTCGGGCGAGAACTCCACATCATCACAAAGTGACTTTGCAAAGCGAATCGCTTCGCGGGCCTGCTCCACACACTGATCGCGCGTGATTCGCAGCTTGTACTGCAGGTGAATATCGGAAGTCGCCAGAAATACGTGGATCCGCGGCCGCTCCGCATGCTGCAAAGCCTCCCAGGCCCGCTCGATGTCAGGACGGCACGCACGAGCCAATCCAGCAATAATGGGCCGCCGTACTACCGAAGCAATCGCCCTCACCGACTCGAAATCGCCATCCGAGGCAATGGGGAACCCGGCCTCGATCACGTCCACTCCCAGGCGGTCGAGCTGATGAGCCAGGCGCAGCTTTTCCTGCTGGTTCATGCTGCAGCCCGGCGACTGCTCGCCGTCTCGAAGAGTGGTATCGAAAACCGTGATGGGGGCTCGCTCTGCGGTCATGGATCTCCCTCAAAACAAAACTGATCCCTTATGGTACGGGCGATTTGCCTAGAAGCAAAACTTATAATTCTTCAGCAATCATTAGCTGCAGTTGTATAATAAGTTTTACTAATGTATTTCTGAGATTTGATTAAGAGGCCCGCATGGAGCTTTCCCAACTCGAAGTGTTTCTGGCTGTAGCCCGCGAGCATCGCTTCTCTCGCGCCGCCGAGAAACTCTACCGCACCCAGTCCGCGGTGAGCCAGACCATCCGCAAGCTTGAGGACGAACTTGGCGAAGCGCTATTCGATCGCTCTTCGCGCGAGGGCGTCCTCACCGACGCCGGGAAGGTTCTTTTCGAATATGCCGAAAAGCTCATCAACCTGCGCACTGAGGCGTCCGAGTCTCTGACTGAACTGCGCGAACTGCAAAAAGGCAAGCTCGTCATCGCGGCCAACGAATTCACTGTTCTCTACCTCCTGCCGCTCTTGGCCGAGTTCCGCCGCCTGCACCCGATGATCAAGGTCACGGTCGAACGCGCTCTGGGCAGCCACATCCCTGACGACGTCCTGCGCTATAACGCCGAGTTCGGCGTGCTCTCCTACGAACCCCAGGAAGCAAGCCTGCACGCCGTGGTCGTATACCTCGACGAACTCGTCTTAATTGTTCCCCCGAAGCATCCGCTCGCGTCCGCGCCGCAGGTCAGCATCCGGCAGTTGGGTGCGGAATCCTTCGTGGCGCATATCGTCTCGTCGCCCTACCGCGAGAAAGTCATCCAGCTGTTCAAAACCCACAAGACACCCCTGCACATGGACCTCGAACTGCCCACACTACAGGCCATCAAGCAATTTGTCGCGATGGGCCATGGAGTGGCGCTGGTCCCCGAGATCAGCGTAGAGACCGAACTTGCCCGGGGGGAGTTGGTGGGAATTCCGGTGCGCGAACTGCAGTTGAAACGCAAGCTGCGCCTCATCTACCGCAAAGACGCGAACCTGTCGCACGCCGCCCGGGCTTTTCTAAAAGTAGCCGAAGCCGTAGCCCTCGACCGCAAAGGCCGGTATCGTTTCCAGCGCGAGAGCTGATCGGGTTTAGACGCACTCTCGGCGAAGATGAACTCGGAACCAGCGATGCTCCAGCCGCGGAGCGGCGGCATATATTAGCCCAGGANNGAGAGATCAACTCTGCTCCTCATATCTGAACGAACAGACTCAGCAGTCCACCCACACCCGCTCTTCCCGGAACGACGCCACCGCCTCATCCACCGAGGAATGAACCTCCAGCACCGAATCCAGATTCGTCAACTCCAGCAGCGTGCTGACCAGCGAATTCGGCCCGGCACACTTCAGGCTTACGCTTTTGCCCTGCGCCCAGTTCTGCAGCAGGACCAGTTCTCCGATGCCCGCGCTGTCCATCGCACTCACTCCACTGAGGTCGATGACCAACTTCCGCGCCTGTTGCAGGACTGCGCCCACCACCCCAGACAGGGCAGCAGCCTCATCGCGATATACCAGACGGCCCTGGCAGTGCACGATGACGACATCACCGCGATTGCGTGTTTCCAGACTGAGTTTCAACTTCAACTCCTTGGGTACGTCAAAGGCAGCCATAATTCCCGGCTGCTCGCCTATTTGCCAATTCATGTCCATTGGTTGCATGCTAGTAGATAGACGCAGGTGCGTTGGTTTTGGCACCATGAATATCTGGTAAATTTTCATCCATCCTGCGAGCCCGCATCCCGGCCCCGGCCTGGACAAATTTGTGTAAACTGGGACATCTTGGGCATCCAGTACACTGCATCTAACAGATTTCGTTGATTAAATTGCACTTTTTGCCGGCGCAACCGCCGGGGAGGAATAATTCGTGTCCAAGTCTGCTGCCGCGGCGCTGGCATTTTTTGGTTTCCTGCTGTTTTCGATTCCGATGTCGGCACAATTTAACGGACTTCTTCCCAATGGCAACGTCTACGGCGGCGTTTCCTACGCCCAGCTCACCAACGCCACCAACCAACAGAGCTATCACGGGTGGAATGGCTCTTTCGAAGATCTTCCCTTTACGCGTTTCCCGCGTCTCGGCCTGGTGGCCGATGCCAGCGGGTTTTATCGCCAGGGCGTCACACAATACAACTTCGTGGGCGGGCCGCGTTTGTCGATGAACTACGGAAGATGGCGGCCTTTCATCCATGGCATGGTCGGCATCCGCCATCTGACCTCTAGCGGCTTCGTCTACAATCCCCTTGAGATCGACGTGGGCGGCGGCGTCGACTACAAACTTCCCTTCAAGAACTTCTCCTGGCGCTTTCAGGGCGATTACATGCACACCCATTACTTGAGTGCAACTCAGAACGACTACCGCACCTCCACCGGAATCGTCTGGCGCTTCTGACCTGTCCTAACGGGTATTTTTCTGTCAACCGATTGAGCTTGAACTGAATCTCTTCTGCATACACCCAAAACTTTATCGTGACATTTGGGTTTGGATGGATGCCAGGAAGGGAGAATCTCCTCGTGCTCAAAGCTGCGTGCATTACCGCCGTGCTGTTACTTTTCGCGGGGTTCGCGAACGCCCAGGTTCCAGGCGGAAACATATTTTTCGGCTACTCTTACGAGAGCACGAACACGTCAGCGTTCGGCCCAAGTCTGGTGGCCTCGACCGTGACCCGGCCCAACTTGAACGGGTGGGAAGCCTCGTTCGAGGGTAAGATCCTGCCTTTCGTCGGGATCGTGGGCGATGTCGCTGGGCATTACGGTTCGCAGAACTTGACCGAAATAACGCCGAACGGCCCACAGACTATAAACGTCACCGGCCATGAGCAGGAGTATCTCTTCGGACCGAGGCTCTCGGTGCCTGTGGGCAAATTCACACCCTTTGCCGAGGCCTTTGTCGGCGTAGCGCATATCCATACCGGTGGCACTTTGCCTACCCCTTCGAATACATCGTTCGCATACGCGTTCGGCGGCGGCCTCGATTACCGGATTATTCGTCCGATCGCGTTGCGCGTCGAAGGCGACTATCTGCGAACGCAATTCTTCAGCACCACTCAGAACAACTTTCGCCTGGGCGTGGGTGTTGTCGTCCGCTTCTGAGCGGCAAGTCGAATCCCTCGCAAACGAAAGCAGGATTCAGCTGGTTGGCTGAATCCTGTTTTTTGTGGCCACGACAAAACTCGTTGAAAAAAGCGCCGGGAGAACTAGGCGCGGGGCACGCTATCCGGTTCTGTCGCCCAATATTTGTGATCGCGCAGGAAGAACTTCTCGTTCCAGAAGTTCATCATGGTCCACAAGAACAGCCAGCCCACCCGCAGGTGTCCCATCTTCTTGAACCGCCGGTTCGTGGTATACACGCCACCGCGCACGATCGTGAAACGCTTGCGCTCCACCTGCTGGCTCAGCCTGTAGTCTTCCGCAAACAGGATCTGCTCGTGAAATCCACCCAATTCCCAGAATTTCTTCCGGTCGAAGAACATGAACATGCCCGTCGCAAAAGGACGGTGCAGGTACGACAGATATTGAAAAAAGTCGTTGCCCGCGTAGACGGCCTTGTCGAGCCAACTGCCTTCGTTGCACAAGATGTTCGTCGTTACGCACTGCAGTTGCTTGGCCTGCGCCTTCTCCACGCAGCGCCGCACTAGCGACCGGTCGGCCAGTTCAATGTCCGCATCCAGAAACAGCACGTAGGGAGTGTCCGCCTGGGCCGCACCCAGGTTGCGTCCGACGGAGGGCATCCCGCCGCGAATCACGCTCACGTTCAGCCGGTCGCGGAAGCTCATCACGATCTCCGGCGTTCCATCCGTCGAGTTCGCGTCAGCGACCAACACTCTCGTACTCGACATCTTCGAGTAGTCCTGATTCGTCAGCGAAGTCAGCAAGCGCGGAATCAGTTTCGCTTCGTTCTTCGCCGGAATCACGATCGTCAGCTCGTTCGCTGTAGTCATGCTTGTCGTATTCATGGATTTCTACCCCCTGTTCATCAATAGTCAAATACGTCAGCCGCGAATCGACCCACCCGCCCGAGTTGTAGTAGTGGACGCCGTCCTGCTCCACGTGAATCGCTTCGTGCGTGTGCCCGCAGAAAATTCGGTCCGCCCCGTGCTGCCGTGCGTAGTTCAGCGCACCCGACGCCACTTTCGGCGACATGCGCAGCCAGCGCGTGTTCAGCCGGTCAATCAGCCGCACAATCGGCTTGCTCTTAAAGTCCAATTTCTGCAGTTGCAGATAGAGCGACGTGCCCCACTGGCTGAGCCGCACCCGGTTCACCTGAAACCCATCGAACTGGTGACCGTGAATCGCCAGGTGCCGCAGCCCGCGATATTCCCACGCGTAGTCCTGGTACACGCGCACCCCGACCAGATGCGACATGATGTTCGTCAGCCCGTGATCGTGATTGCCCTCCACCCACACCACATCGATGTTGCGCTTGGGATTCGAGAGCTTGCGGATGTACCCGAGAAACTTCCAATGTTCCTTGGTCAGGCGGGCAAAATTAAGGTCGGCAAAAATGTCGCCCAGCAGAATCAACCGCTGGAAGCGGTTTTCCTTGAGCACCCGCGTAGCTTCACGCGCATGACTCGTCTCTGCACCCAGGTGCAGGTCGGAAAGGATCAGCGTGTTGTACACGTGCAGATCCATACCCCTGTTCTAACAGTGGAATGTTACGGGGTGATGAAATGTGCATCAATTTTGGTGCATAGGTAACTACGGAAGTAACCGCAAACGCCCTTCAAAACCCATCGCTTGAAAGGCCGCTGGCTCTATTTGCCCACCGTTGGCGCTGGATATTCGGGGAGCTTCTCTTTGTTCTGGTTGGCGCGCTTCACTTCGAGTTCGTCGAACAGGATGGACGGAGCCACGATGCTGTGCGGAATGTTCAGCAGGTGGTTGTCCACGTAGGGTGCGTCTCCGGCAGCGATCAGGTCGCTGCGGAGGGCGCGAATGTCCAAGTCTCCGAAGGCCCCGCCCCGAACCAGTTCTTCGTGCCCGTCCTTGACCCACACTTTGTAGAGAAGTCGTGGACTGAGTGCCGGTCCAAAGGTATCGACATAGTAACCATAGGGCAGATCCCGCTGCTGGCACAGGTCGATGAGTTTCTTCTTCAGGTCCTCTTTGGAGAGCGGCTGGGCGGAAGTCACGATCACATTGCCGAGACTTGGTCCGGCCGGATTCGTGGGAACTCGCGCGCGTCCGTGACCGTTGGAAGTCGGGAAATCGCGAATTGGTTCGCGGCCGATGACGTAGTTCACGAGCGTGCCTTTTTCAATGAGTGAGACCCGTTGTGCAGGAACGCCCTCATCGTCAATCGCATAATGCCCCAGCAGGGCTTGTCCACCATAAGATGAGATCGTCGGATCATCGACCACCGAGATGAAATCGGGGAGGACGCGGGTCTTATAGCTGGCCGCAAAAGCCCCCGTGGTGCGCGAGTTCTTTCCCAGTTCCGGTTTGTGGCCCAGAACATTTTCGCCCACCAAGTCGGCAAAAACGGACGTCGCCGCATCTGCCGAGAACAGCACCGGGCCGCGGTACTCCTCTTCGGTGACAGGCGCTTCGCGCAGATCCTTCAAGCTGCTCGCCAGTTTTTTGGCCCGCGCAACGAAATCGGCCGCCGACGGTAGCTCTTTTACGCTGGCCACAACGAATGCGTTATCGCGGGCCAGGCTCATGCCGTCAGCGGCCTGCGTACTGGCCGCGATGGCCATCTCGTAAAGGCTCTGTCCGCTACGCACGACCGTGCCTTCCGAATTGATCAGATACCGGTTCACTACCTGAAAACTCAGGCGCGATTCAACCGACTCGATCGCCGGATCCTCTTTGTAAAGCGACGAAGCATCCTGCAGCATCCGCTTCCACGGTTCCGGATCGAACTCGAGAGTGGCCAGCGGCCCGATCGACTGCACCGGATCGGCGTGCGCGAAATCGTCCGCCGGCTGGTCGACAGTAAGTTGCTTCAACTGCGCCTGCTTGGCGGTCAATGATTCCGCCGCCGACTTGTAGGCACGGTCCGTGGCGAGCCACAGCTGGTGACGAAGCGCCAGCATGTCGTTGTCGAGCGGCATGACGTCGAGGGTGCCCTGACCCTGCCCGAAGTAGCTGTCCTGTTTGTAATCCCCGATGCGCACGACCACGCGAACGAAACGAAAGCGCGAGCGCACATCGAAGCGCAGCGCGCCAAACGCGGCTTCTGCAGAGTATTGATCGAGATCGAAGATCCTGTATTCGATGTAATAGGGTGCAGCCACCTGATCCATTTTCAGCCGCGCCTTGGACCGGTCCAGTTCGGCACGCATTGCGCCGAGAACAACATCGTCGCTGGCCTGTGCAGCTTTTTGCTGAGCGAACCCAGGCGCAATCAGTATGCTCAGCGCGAGTAGCGGCAGCAGGATGCGTCTTGCCACTCTGTTCGTCATGATCGGGGCCTTTGCCGTCGCCGTCATTGTTTTGCCGCCGGTTTATCCTCTGCATCTTTCCCGGAGGTCCCATCTTCGACCGAGGGAGACGGCAGGATCGGCGGGCGATTGAGGGAATGCGCGCGCTTTTGTACTTCGATCTCGGAGAACAACATTGCAGGCGCTGCCGCCGCGACTGGAACCTGCCCAGATTCCGCGCCGCAAATCCCATTAAAGATTTCCGTTTTTTCGCCCGTGAGCAGAATGCGGTTCAGCGCGGCCAGCGGAGTACCAACAATGTCGATGCCGCGTACAAGTTCGTCAGGGCGTCCGTCGGCATAGACCCGCCATACCAGAACCGGCAAAACCTGGAAAGCCTGCGGCATGGACCGCTGCGTGAGCGTGAAGCCGCCCTGGATGTCTTCGAAATACAGCCCATATGGTTTGCCCTGTTGCTTGACTTCGTCGATCAGATGCTGCCTCAGCTCAGAGTCCTTGACCGTGTGGGATGAGGTTACGATCAGGTTGCCCTGCCTCCCAGTCGCCATAAGACCAGGCTGCGAACGGCCGTGCCCGTTGGAGTTGGCAAAATTCTTGATCGGCATGCGCGACATCAGAAAACTTTTCAGGATGCCGTTCTTGATGACCTCGACGCGGGTCGCGGGCATGCCCTCGTCGTCATATTCATACCAGCCGCCCAGATCCATCCCGTTAATTTTGCGTATCGTCGGATCGTCGACCACGGTCAAGAAGTCCGGAAGCACCGACTGGTCGACCTTCTTGGTGAAAGTCTGCCCTTCCTGCTCCCCGCGCTGGCGGTGACCTTCGACGCGGTGGCCCAGCACCTCGTGAAAAAAAACTCCGGCGGCGCGCCCGGAAAGCAGCGCCGGTCCGTCGAAAGGCTCCGCCAGGGGAGCTTCGCGCAGGGCTTTCAAATCGAACGCCATTTTTTCCACACGGGTCGCGATTTCGGACTCAGCCGGCAAATGCTCGAGACTTTCGGCCTGAAAGGTTTCCACGCGCATCAGTTCCATGCCATCGTCGGCCCGGGTTTCCGCTTGAATGGCAACTCGGATAAACGCACTGGGAGCGACCACGTGATTTCCTTCGGTCGAGAGGAAATGAAACAGCGTCTTTTGCGAAGCAATCACTACGGTAGAGGAATAGATGTAAGGGTACTTGCGGAAGTGCGCAGAATAGTCCCGGACCAACTTCTCCAGCACTCGCTGGTCAGGAGTCGGAGCGACGTCCTTGTAGTCGACATAGGTCGGCGGCTTTTCCTGAGAAAAGTCCGGAGACGTATCCTCTTCCTGGGCGTGCACCTGCGTGTCGGTCTTTACGTTCAGATACGCTTTCGACGCCTTGCGATATTCCTGGTAGGTAAGCCGCCAGAGTTCGCGAGCAATGGCATTGCGATCATCTTCCAGCGGTAGAGACCCAGAACTCTTCGCCGACGCACGGTTCTGGGCGTGAGCATTGTCGAGTGCTGGAGTGCCGATCCGCATGGAAACATCCGCAGCGCGATGGCGGCCATGCATCGAACTCACCAGGCTACCCTGGCTTCCGACCGCCAGAGAACTAGTTTGGTCATATACGGAATAGCTCAGGAAGTAGGGAGCAGGATCCAGTTTGCCCAGGCTGGTTTGGGCGCGCTGCATCTCATCTTGCATGGCCGAGAGCAGCACATCAGTCTTGTTTTTGTCGGCTGGAGTAGAAGCTGCCCACGTTTGCACGCTGGCGGCCAGAGCAATGACGAGAATCCATCCCGCAGGACGATTCCCAGATCGATTCTTCATGAGGACGCGATCTCTCCCAAACTGCGCGGAGTGACCCGTAAGCTTAGCAGATCGATCTTGCAAACTCCCCGGGAATGCGGTCAGGAAGCGGGAGTAAACCTCACGTTGATGAAGGCCTCACGCTGCAATGGACGATCTTTACGCTCGGCCGGCAAATACGAAGAGTGCCAAACCACGTCGAGCGCCGCAGCCGCCAGCGCGGGATCCGAAGTCTGCACCACCTCGGCATCCAGGACCTTGCCTTTCTGGTCGAGAATCGCATGCACGATGACGGGTTGGACCACACCGTTATAGCCCGCAGGCACGCGAACCGACTCAGGAAAACGAAACGGCCCGACCATGATCGCTCCCGGGCCATGGGAGATCATTTTCTTCGTCGGCACGAACTGGTTGGGATCGGGGTTCGCATCCTGTATGTCGTCAAGGTGAATCTGCAGCACGCTAGTACCGCCTTCCACAATTGTAGTTTGCCGCGGCAGGACGCGCCCGTGGAACTGAATGCCCCCGTTGTAGTCGTAGACGGAATAGATGCCCGGCGCTTCGGAATGAATCCGCAGCAGGCCGGTCTTGGGATCGATGCAGAATTCGTTTTCTTCCCAGCGGCGTCCCGGCATATCCGTCGCATCGTTGCTGCCTCGTGACATCAGGATGCACGCAACTTCCGTGCCCTCCCATTTCGCAGTCGCCATGCGAATCAGCGCCGGAGCGAAGTTGCCCACGACCGGCCAGAAGACGGAGTTGCGCACCATCTGCAAACGCAGCGGCATGTGCCCGCGGGGCTTGTCGTCATACGCAACGCCCTCGTAGAAAATCCTGAGCTGCGAATAATCCCCTAGCCGCGCCGACCAGAGCCACGTCTGGCCATTCAGCCAGGTCTCCTCAAGCTCGCCGTAGCCCTGACTGTGCGAATCTCCTCCCGTCGAGTTGAACGAGACCTTAATCGAGAAGGGCGCCATGCCGGGCGTGTGCATCGCGCTGTTCTGACGCGCGCGCTCCAGCAGGTTCAGAAGCACCGCGCGCTTCTCCGGAGTGTCCGGAACCACAGTAGGGCCCGTTGCAAGCTCCAACGGATCGTACGGCAGAGGCGCAACCTTGGGCGCGGACTGCGAGAAGGTGGAAACAACGACAAACAGGATGAACAGCGCTAAACGCGGGGCCCGGATGGACATAAGCCACTCTCCAGCGGACGAGAAATGCTAACCCGATCTGGCCCGAATTCGCAAGCCGGTTCGCGTCGCGTCCGGCTTCATTCGAACCGCAACGCGGTCACGGGATCGACCCGGGTGGCGCGGTAGGCCGGAATCCATACGGCGAGAAGCGCAACCGCGCTCAGCAACAGAGGTGTCGCCACAAAGGCCGCAGGATCCCACGCTTTCACTCCGAAGAGAAAACCGGCAAGCAACCGTGTAAGCCCCAAAGCGCCGCCGATTCCAATCACCACTCCAAGGCCTGCCAGAACCATTCCCTGGCGCACGACCATGTTGCGGATATGCGGAGCCTGCGCGCCCAGCGCCATGCGGATGCCGAGTTCCTGCGTCCGCTGCTGCACCGAGTAGGCCATGAAGCCGTAAATGCCGATCGCCGCCATGAGTAGAGCCGATGAGCCAAAGATGGTCAGCAGCAGCATACTGAAGCGCTGCCGCGAGATGGTTGCAATGGCAATTTCATTCATCGTCCGGACGTGGCCCACCGGAAGCCCTCCAGTGGCTTCGCGCAAAGCAACAGCCGTGGGCTTGATGAGCGTACTGGGCTCCACGCGGCTGCGGACGATCCACCAGAGCGGCGTGATCCGCGAGTTGAGTGCGGTTTCTTTGTCGGGCATTTGCGCGATCGGAATATACATGGTCGGAGCCGGATCCTGATCGAGGCCACCATCCCGCGTATCGCCCACGATGCCGATGATCTGTCGCGGGGGCTCCTTGAAGACCGGACCCACGTCGGCGCCGATCAGCAGTTGGTCAACAAGCGGATCGCCCTTGGGCCAGAATTCTTTCGCCATTGCCGCATTGATAATGACCACACCGGGCGCAGCCCCATCGTCACGCTCGGTGAAATTGCGCCCGCGCAGGATGGGAACTTGAAAGGTGTTGAAGTAGCTCCATGAAACCGGGAAGTACCCGCCTCCGCCAGTCGACGGATCGGTCCCTTTCGGCCGGCCAACAATGTCGAAAGACATACCAAAACCGCCCTGCAGCGGAAGGCAACAGGCCGCTGCGGCGCTGATCACTCCGGGAACAGCGTTAAGACGATCGGTCCCGTCGCGAATAATCTGGGCGACGCCGGCGGTCTTCTGGAAGCGCTCTCCATTGACCGACATTGCCATGGTCAGAACGTTATTCGGGTTGAAGCCGGGATCGACACTCTGCAGATTCCGGAACGTGCGGATGAGCAGCGCCGCTCCCACCACAAGGATCAGCGCCAGCGCCATCTCGCTCACGACGAGCACGGACCGCAGCCTGCCGCTGCGGAAGCCCACGCCCGAACGGTTACTGCTTTCGTTCAACGTCGCCGCAAGGTTCGGCCGCGACGCGCTGATGGCAGGCACAAGGCCGAACAGGACTCCAGTGATCACAGAGATCGCGAAGGTGAAGAACAGGACATTCAGATCGAGCGTGACCGCAGATCCGTTCTCTCCGATACGCGGGATATCCCCCGGACTGATGGCCAGGAGCATTCGAACTCCGACAATCCCAAGAATCAGGCCTAGAATGCCGCCGGTAAGCGACAGCACCAGGCTCTCCGTAAGCAGTTGCCGGATGATTTGGACACGGCCCGCCCCGAGCGCGGCCCGCGTGGCCAGTTCGCGTTTTCTTCCGGAGGCGCGGATCAGCAGAAGGTTGCCGACGTTAGCGCAGGCAATCAGCAAAACGAAGCCGACCGCCCCGAGCAGAACCAGAATCGACGAGCGCGTGTCGCCGATAATCGATTGCTGCAAAGAAATAGCTCCAAAGCTCCCCTGCGGGCCGAGCGCATTGGGATAAGTGTTGCGATACTGCTCGGCCGCAATCTTCAACCGCGCGTTAGCCATTTGCAGCGTGATTCCCGGTTTGAGGCGCGCCGCGACGAAGAAGTAGTTGGCCATGTCCTGAGACGTTGGATCAAACTGGTAGGGCAGCCAGAGATCGCCTCCCGACTCCGTGGCGAAGGTGCGTCCAACGACTCTGACCACGAGGTAGGGCTGGCCGTCCAGTTGGATACTTGTGCCCACAATATTCGGATTGCCCCCAAAACGGCGCTTCCATAGCCCATAGCTGAGGACGACGACATGGCCTCCGTTAGGGCTGTCCTCGGCTGCGGTGAACGTGCGTCCGGAGAGCACGGGCGCCCCTAATAGCGCAAAGAAGTCGGCAGTAACGTGGACACCCTGCACCTGCTCGGGATCGTGGCCACCGGTTAGATTGAGTCCTGCGCCACCCTGGTCGTATCCCGCGACGTGCTGAAAGATGCTGGTCTGCTGCAGCCAAATGTTGAGTTTGGGCACGCTGGCAGCGGCATCCGTTCCTTGGGGATCCACGTTCATCAACTGCACGAGTGATTCTGGTTCGGGATAGCTGAGTGGCTTGAGCAGGATCGTGTTCACGACTGAAAAGATCGCCGTATTCGCACCAATTCCAACAGCCAGCACAACGACGGCTGTGGTGGTGAAGCCCGGAGTCTTGGCAAGCGAGCGCAGCACGAATCGAAGATCGCGCCCTGTGTTTTCGATCCAGTCGGAGAAGAGTCGAATTATGGGATCCCTCGGGGCACTCGGACGTTAGCAGTGCGTGGAGTCGGAACGAAGCATCCGAAAAATCTTGCAAGTCGAAACCGGGCTCTGTGTCCTCCGTGTCCTCTGTGGTTAAGTCACAGCGGACTCGGGATATCCCGCTACTCGCTAGTGAAGTAATCGACCGTGACCGGATTCTCAAACAGCGAATAGTCGCGCGTCACCACCGTGATGCCGCTCTCCGTCACGAAATACCGCTGCCGGTCAGCCTCAGCGTCGTAGCCGATCGTCGTGCCTTCGGGGATATGCACGTCGCGGTCGAGGATCGCCTTGCGAATGCGGCAACGCCGGCCGACGCTCACATGCGAAAACAGAATGCAGTCATCGACTTCGGAATAGGAGTTAACGCGCACGTCCGGCGAAAGCACGGAGTTCTTCACCTGCCCACCAGAGACGATGCATCCATTAGAAACGATGGAATCAAGCGCGGTGCCGGTTCGTCCCGCCTCAGCAAAAACAAATTTCGCCGGCGGATATTGCCGCTGGTGCGTGCGGATCGGCCACTCTTCGTCGTACAAGTTGAAGATGGGCGACACCGAAACAATATCCATGTTGGCTTCGTAGTAGGCCTCGAGCGTGCCCACATCGCGCCAGTAGCGGGCTTCCTTCTTGTTCTCATCGACGAAGTCGTAGGCGAAGACGCGGTAGTCGTCGACCATCTTGGGCAGAATATCTTTGCCAAAATCGTGGCTCGACTGCGGATTCTCGGCGTCCTTGAGCAGCACCGGGATGAGCACGTCCGCATTGAACAGATAAACCCCCATCGATGCCGCAACCTTTCCCGGATTTAGCGGCGAACGCAGCGTGGTTGTTTTGGGCTTTTCCTCGAAACCGTTGATACGCCCGTCTTTGTCCACGTCGACAACGCCGAGTTGGTAGGTCTGCGAGGGATCGCTCTGAATCGTCGCCAGCGTAATATCGGCCGCCGAGTCCATGTGCTGCTTCATCATCTTGCCGTAGTCCATCTTGTAGATATGGTCGCCGGAAAGGATCAGCACGTGTTTCGGTTGCTCGGAGCCGATGGAATAAATATTCTGATAAACCGCGTCGGCTGTGCCTTGATACCACTGGTCGCTGACCCGTTTCATGGGAGGCAGCACTTCAATGAACTCTCCCACTTCCCGGCCCAGAATGTTCCAGCCTTCGCGGATATGGCGGTTCAGCGACAGCGCCTTGTATTGCGTAAGGATGTAAACCCGCCGCAGGGCGGAGTTCAGGCAATTGGAATGAGTGATGTCGATGATGCGATAGATGCCGCCAAACGTGACCGCTGGCTTGGCTCGGTCGCGAGTCAAAGGATAGAGTCGCTCACCCGCGCCACCTGCCAATAGAACCCCGAGAGTATCTTTCATTACTACCCCTCAGATTCCGTCGCTGTACAGTTCGCCCCAGCGGAATCTCGCTTCCCGCACGGCAGATGCGAAAAGAAAACAGTAGATGTTAGCACAGGTGAGCGAGGTTGCCCCTCTCAGTGCCACCGGGCAGGTACGTATAATGCTCCACGGTACTCACTGGCGTTCAACTCCCGGAGACGGATTTGCCCAGAAAAACGATCTTGCGGCCGAAGGAACCGACACCTTCCGTGAATCAGGAGAATTCCCGCGCCGAGCAGGCCCTGGGGATGCAACAACGCGTCACCCGCCGTGATTTTCTGAATGCCACTCTGCTGGCCTCGGGAAGTATACTGCTCAATCCTTTGTCACCGGCCGATCTGCTGGCAACGCGCGCAGCGGAACGCCCGAATGAAGACGACCTCACTGGCTACGGCGGCATTGGCGACTACGCAAACTCCAACGGCAACACGCTTGCGGTACTGAGCGCCGGACACGAAATCCGCGATGGCCGTTTCGAGAATCTCCCCGCCGGCGTGATCGACACCGGTGAAACCTACGACTGCGTGGTGGTCGGCGGCGGCATCAGTGGCCTTGCCGCGGCCCTAATTTTTCAACGGCAGGCTGGCTCGGGCAAGACTTGTCTTGTACTCGACAACCATCCCATCTTCGGCGGCGAAGCCAAGCGTAACGAATTCCTGGTCGACGGCCACCGGTTGATCGCGCACCAGGGATCGGCGTTCTTCCCTGTTGCCTATCCCCACAGTTTCGTCGCACGCTTCTACGAATCGATCGGCCTGAAGACACCGCGCCTTGAATATCAGACATGGGGCAGCTCCGAGCCCGAAATGCCGCTCAGCCGCACGCCGTATTTGGGCTCGGCTCCGAACGCAACTTACTTCGGCGCGAAGTTCGGCCAGCAGCAAGGACTGTGGCTGACCGACCCATGGGGCAAGGACCTGGAGAAGGCCCCAGTTCCGCCAAAAGCGCGAGCTGAGTTGTCGAAGTTCCAGTCCGCCAGCGACTCCGGCGGCCATGTACCAGAATATGCCGGCGACGCCGTCTCGCGGCGCCTCGACACCATCACCCTCGAAGATCACATGATGGAGCGCCACGCCATCAGCCGCGAGACTATCCGCACATTCCTCTCGCCCGGCGAAGGTGGAGGATACGGCCTCGGCCCCGACGCGCTCTCCGGTTTCACCGCATACGCAGCCGACATGCTGCATCCCCTCGACATCAGCGACGAGACCGGCACGCAAATGTTTCCTGACGGCAATGGCGGCATTGCCCGGCTGATTACTAAGGCGCTGATTCCAGAATCGATCGCCGGTGATGACTCGCTGCGAGACGTCTGCCGGAATGCGGTCAACTTCGCGGCACTCGACCGCGCCGGAGCCTCGGCGCGCATCCGATTAGATTCGACTGCGGTATGGGTGAAACATGATGACGTTAAACATGAAGGCGAGCCCGCAAAATCCGAGTTCGTCACGATCGCCTACACACGCGCCGGCAAAACGTATCGTGTGAGAGCCCGCTCGGTCGTCATGGCGGGCGGCAGTTGGACCACGCGCCACATCGTTCGCGATCTTCCTGCAGATCGAGTTCAGGCCTACAGCCAGTTCTATCGCACGCCCTGCATGATGGCCAACGTCGCGGTGCGCAACTGGCGCTTCCTCTACAAAATGGGGATCTCCGGCTGCCAGTGGTTCGAGGGATTGGGAAATTACATGCAGGTGCGCAAGTTGGCGACCTGCGGCGCCGACGTGCCCACGATCGGACCTGACTCGCCAACCGTGCTGAGCGTGAAGGTTCTGTACACCTATCCCGGCCAGCCCACAGAGCAGCAGGGGCACATGGGCCGCGCAGAGTTAATCTCCACTCCGTTCCGCGAATACGAACGCCAGATTCGCTATCAGTTCACCGCCATGTTTGCCCGCTCCGGATTCGATGCGGCCCGCGACATCGCCGGAATCATCCTGAACCGCTGGGGCCATGCGTACCTGAGCCCCGCTCCAGGATTCTTCTTCGGCAAAAATGGCAAGCCCGCCCCCGGCGACGTCCTGCGCGCAGCCCCCTTCGGCAGAATTGCCTTCGCGAACACAGATCTTTCAGGAGTCGCCGATCACCGGTCCTCGATCATCGAGGCGGATCGCGCAGTGGGACAGTTACTGGATCAGGTGTTGGCGGGATAGACAATCAGAAGTAAACAACTAGAAGTAAACAACCAAAAGCGTTGTCACCCTGAGCGGAGCCGTTCTTCAGGCGAAGCGAAGGATCTCGATCTGATCAAGAGCAGACGCCTACTTGTCCTTATCCGGCTTGTCCTTCTCCAGCTTCTCTTCATCAATCTTGATGCGCAACGACTTCAAAAACTTCAGATCCTGATCGTTGATCTTGAACTCAGGATTCGTCGACAACGTGGTCACGAGCGAAGTCTTATCCGGCGACTTCTCGCCCTGCTTGCTGACGCCGATCGTGGCTTCCAGCACCAGGAAAATGTCGTAGCCACCCTCCTTGATGCGGGACACAACTTCCGAAATCTGCTCGGAGTCGGAAAGAGATTCGTTGATGGCGTCGCCGAGCTCTTTCATGAGTTGCTTCAGTTGTGGATCCACCGGGTCCCCCTGGACGAAATCACCAGCCTACGATCATTAGATGCCGTTCGGCGCGGGATCGGTTCGCCAGTCTCCATTCGCCCGCGTTGCGTCATTGTAGCGCCGCAGGCTGTTAAAATCGAGGCTGTGAGCAAAGTTTCTGCCTTACGAAAGTTAGGGGTGGTGGCTCAGGTCGCCGGACGGCAGGCCGGGCGCAACCGCACGCTCAGCGCGGTCATGAGCGGCGTCCGCACCGCAGGCCGCTCGTTCGGGCGCGCCGCTCACCAGTTGTGGCTCGAGGTCACGGGATTCGTCTTCCTCATCATGGCCCTCGTTTGCGCCACTGCTGCCGTGAAGGAGTACGGCAAATATCATGCCGGAGGAGCAGGCGGCGGTCGTTTGGCAATTGCAATTTGCGTCGCGCTGACCTTTGGCTGGTTCGGACTCAGTTCGTTCTGGAGAGCACGGAGGAGAGGCCAGCGCCCTTGAACATGCTCTGACCATGCCGGGCATACGGACAGTTCCAAAGAGAGGTTGTCAGGTAGAAATGGAATGATGGAAAAGCTGAAGACCCGCCCCAGCAGCACCGAGATTGAAACTTCCTCCCATATTCCAGTAAATCCGCTCTACACTCCCGCCGACCTCAAAGGCTCAGACTACGAAAGCGAAGTTGGATATCCCGGCGAATATCCCTTCACTCGCGGCGTGCAGGCCACCATGTACCGCGGCCGCCTCTGGACCATGCGTCAGTACGCCGGCATGGGCGACGCCGAGGAATCGAACAAGCGCTACAAATACCTGCTGGCGAATGGCACGACCGGGCTCTCCGTGGCCTTCGATTTGCCGACACAGATCGGCCTCGACTCGGATCATCCGCTAGCGGCGGGCGAAGTCGGCAAAGTCGGCGTCGCCATCGACTCTATCGAAGACATGCAGCGCCTGTTCGACGGCATCGAACTGACCAAGATTTCTACATCGATGACCATCAATGCAACGGCCTCGATCCTCCTCGCCCTATACGTAGCCGTCGCGCGCCGTCAGGGCGGCGACCCGCGCAAATTGTCCGGCACGGTGCAGAACGATGTGCTCAAGGAATACATCGCCCGCGGGACTTACATTTATCCGCCGCAGCAGGCCATGCGCGTCATCACCGACATGTTTGCCTGGGCCAACCAGAACGTTCCCGACTGGAACACGATTTCGATTTCCGGCTACCACCTGCGCGAGGCCGGATCCACCGCCGTGCAGGAAGTCGCCTTCACGCTTGGCAACGGCATGGCCTACGTGGAAGCGGCAATGAAGGCCGGCCTGGACGTGGATCAATTCGCGCCGCGGCTCTCCTTCTTCTTCAACGCGCACAGCAATTTCCTGGAAGAAGTCGCCAAGTTCCGCGCCGCGCGCCGCATGTGGGCCCGCATCATGCGCGAGCATTTCAAAGCCAGAAATCCCAAGTCGTGGATGCTCCGCTTCCACACCCAAACGGCAGGCTCGACGCTCACCGCCCAGCAACCGGAAAACAACATCGTCCGCACAGCGATTCAGGCGATGGCGGCCGTTCTTGGCGGAACGCAGTCCCTGCACACCAATTCCTACGACGAAGCTCTGGCGCTGCCCACCGAGCAGGCCGCCCGCATCGCCCTGCGCACCCAGCAGGTGATTGCCTACGAATCAGGCGCTCCGCAAACCATCGACCCGCTAGCGGGATCGTATTACGTCGAGTCCTTGACCAACGAAATCGAGAAGCGCGCCGCCGAATATCTGGGCAAGATCGAAGTCATGGGCGGGATGCTGAAAGCCATCGAGCGCGGCTTCGTGCAGCACGAAATTCAAAACGCCGCCTACGAGTACCAACAGGCAGTCGATCAAGAACTAGCAATCGTGGTTGGCGTGAACCGCTTCGAAGTGGAGGAAGAAAAACCGATCCCGATTCAACGCATCGATCCAGCGCTCGAACCGAAGCAGATAGAACGCCTGCGCGCGTTGCGCGCAAAGCGCGACGCGGGTCCGTGGAAAGCCGCTCTAACAGGCGTGGAAGACGCAGCGCGTTCCGGTGCAAACGTTATGCCCCGCATCCTGGCCGCAGTCGAAGCCTCAGCCACCGTAGGAGAAATTTCCGACGCCATGCGCCGCGTCTTCGGCGAATACAAAGAAGCAGTTGTGATCTAGCGTGAGCTAAGGAAAACCCCGAGTGGTTTTCCTTCGTCAACCTTCGTGCCCTTAGTGGTTAATGATTTTGAGGTGTACCCGCACTACGCCGGTTGCGCCTGCATTTCCGCCACAACCGCATCCAGCTGCGCCAGCGTCTCGTCCACCGTCAACGAATACATCTCGCGTCCAAGCCCCTCACCCGCTTCCAGAGCAGTCTTCAGATAATGCCCCGCAATTTCCTGGGCCAGCGAATCAGTAATGATCTTGCCGGTCCGCTTCTTGTATTCCACCCACGCGGGATGCGGCAGCGCCACCCACACCTTGCGCCCATCCACCAGAAACTTGATGTCAACCGCGTCCGCGTGCCGCGTAGCAATCGCGACAATCATGGCCTGATAAACGCAATGCACCTGCTTCTTCGTCCACCGATCAGTCGCAGTAAAGTTCGCAAACATGCATAAAACTATAGCGGAGTGCTCATCTCTCGAGCAAACCGACACGGCCGCCAATCTTCTGGGGGCGTCATCCTGAGCGGAGCCGTCTTTCAGGCGGAGCGAAGGATCTCGCGCGGAGTTGGAACGTAAAATTGGAACGTAAAAGAAGCCGCTTTCCCATCCGACTTCCTTGACCCCGCGCGGCACTCGCTGCTAATGTCTGCCTTCGCCCAAGGACTCCTATGCCCAACAAGATCCTCCCGTGCACGATCCTCCTGCTCTCCGCGATTCTTTCGCAGGCCGCAACCGCCAAGCTTTCCGGCCAACGCTTCGAGGTTTCCTTCCCCAAGGAAGAGAGCGGAGCCCCGCTCGACGGACACGTCCTTCTCCTGATCGCCAACAACGACACAAAAGAGCCCCGCTTCCAGATCAGCTTCATGACGGCAGAATCCCAGCAAGTCTTCGGCGTCGACGTCGACGCCCTTGCCCCCGGCGCGCCCGCCGTCATTGACGCGTCAACCCTCGGCTATCCCGCCGAAAGCCTGAACGACATCCCCGCTGGCGATTATTGGGTGCAAGCCGTCCTCAACATCTACGAAACCTTCCACCTCGCCAACGGCCACACTCTGAAGCTTCCGCCGGATAAAGGCGAAGGCCAGCACTGGGCCGTGAAGCCCGGCAATCTTTACAGCAAGCCGGTGAAGATGCACCTCGATCCGAAGTCCGGCCTGACGGTTCGCATCTCGCTCACCGAAAAAATGCCCTCGGTCGCCGACAATCCGAAAGGGGTCGACTCGCTTCTGGGATGGTCCGGTGCGAACGAAGATCACGCCATCGTCGACAACAAGTGGGTCAAGCACGTCCGCATTCAAAGCGACCGGCTGACCAAGTTCTGGGGACGTCCAACCTATCTCGGCGCCGTCGTCCTTCTGCCCGACGGGTGGGACGAGCATCCCGACGCGCACTACCCGCTCATCGTCGAACAGGACCATTTCGCGCGCGACCTCCCCGGCGTCGTCGCCTTCCGCACCCAGGCCCCCGCCGACAACTTGCAAGGCGGCGAGCTACGAGGGGCGAAGAATGGATACAAGCTCTATCAGGACTGGACCGCGGGACGCCTCCCCCGCGTCATCGTGCTCACCATTCAGCACGCCACGCCTTACTTCGACGACTCCTACGCTGTGAACTCGGAAAACGTCGGCCCCTACGGCGACGCCATCACGCAGGAACTCATCCCATACGTCGAGAAACAATTCCGCGGCATCGGCCAGGGATGGGCCCGCGCCGTGTACGGCGGATCCACCGGCGGCTGGGAGAGCTTGGCCTCACAAGTCTTCTATCCCGACTTCTACAACGGAGCCTGGGTCTTCTGTCCCGACGTCGTCGACTTCCGCGCCTACATGACCATGAACCTCTATGACGACAAGAACGCCTTCTGGATCGAGAGTCCCTACGCGCGTGTTCCACGCCCGTCCGTGCGGCAACCCGACGGCCTCATCCTCTCGACCATGGAACAGATGAACCGCTACGAACTCGTGCAGGGGACGCACAGCCGCTCCGGCGAGCAACTCGACACCTGGCAAGCGGTCTTCAGCACGGTCGGCGACGACGGCTACCCCAAGCCCATCTTCAACAAGCGCACCGGAGAAATCGATCACGAGGTCGCGAAATACTGGAAAGAGCACTACGATCTGAGCGCGATCATGCAGCGCGACTGGAAGACTCTCGGCCCCAGACTCGCCGGCAAACTGCATCTCTACGTCGGCGAGGCCGACACGTTCTACCTCGACCGCGCCGTGCACCTCCTGAAAGATTTTCTGGAGTCAACCACGGATCCCTACTACCACGGCACCTTCGACTTCGGCGTCCGCAAGCCGCACTGCTACCCGGGAGAATTCGATCCGGCGGTGGGATTGAACCAGCACTATTGGCCAGAAATGGTGAAGCACATGGAGCAGACAGCTCCGGCCGGCGCTGATTTGAAGAGCTGGAAGTATTAACCGCACAAGTGGAGATGCTCATGTGGAGCGGACACTCTTGTCCGCTGCTTTTGACTTTGGCTTTGACGGCGCACCCAACCGACGGATGCTCATTCAGGTAACATAGACGAGTGCCAACCCGGGCCCCAATCAAGTCCAGCCTTACCATTCTTCGCGCCAAGCATCTGACGCAATTCCCCTGGCTGGTGCACGGCTTTTCCACCCGCGTCGGAGGATCCTCCCGCGCATACCGCAAGGGAGATCTCAATCTCGGCCTCACCAAAGACGACTCCCGCGCCGCCGTCGAACGAAACCGCACCGCCTTTCTCCACAAAATCGGAGCCATCACGCGCAAACGTCGCGGTTCAAAGAACTCATCGCGAAACACCAGTTCCCTCTGGCCCCTGATCACGGTCCGCCAGATTCACTCCGACATAATTCGCTGCATCGATTCGATTCCTGGTTCGACCGGGCAAGAGCCCCTCAGCGGCGACGGCCTGATCACCGCAACTCCCGGCCTGCTGCTCGCGATTCAGACGGCCGACTGCCTTCCCGTCATTCTGGTGGACACCAAGCGCCACGTCGTCGGCGTCTTTCACGCCGGATGGCGCGGCACCGTGAGCCGCATCGTCGAAAAAGGTGTCGGCGAAATGCACCGCTGCTACGGCACCAATCCGCGCGACCTCAGAGCCGCAATCGGCCCCGGAATTGGGGGTTGCTGCTACGAAGTCGGAGAAGAAGTCCGCATCAAGTTCGAATCGCAGTTCGAATACGGCGCCAGCCTCTTCCGCGAGGTCAAAGATTCCGACCCAGTCCGCGAAAAATATCCGCTCCTGTTCCTCACCGCCCGTGCCCCCGGACACAGCGAGTTGCCCAAGAAGATCTATCTGAATTTAGTGGAAGCGAACCGCCAGCAGTTGCTCACCGCAGGAGTGCCCAAGAAGAGCATCGAGACGTCCCCGCTCTGCACCAACTGTCACCCGGAGATGCTGTTCTCCTACCGGGCTGAAAGAGGCAAAACGGGCCGCATGATGGGGGCGGTTGGAATCCGGGAGTGATCTTCAAAATATGATGAATCAGCTCCGAATTCACTGCTTCAACTAGCTGAATATCCTTATCAACGCAGACTAACTGCGAATCGGCGGGATACTGCTACGGTGCTCGAGCGAGCGGCGCTATTTCGGCAGCAGAACCGACGCTATCGGAGCCACAGTTCCGATTTTCTCAGCCGCTACGCTCGCTTCGTCGTTCATCGCGCTCGATGTCAATTTCCGAGCCCCCAGAAAACGTACTTCAGCGACCGCCTCCATGTTACTGAGCGTCCATATTCCTCGCGGGCAGTCGAAGTCAAACCGGACGTGGATCTTTTTTACCCACATCGAGGGCGATTGTGCCGTGCCCTCAAGACGACGAATCAGAAAGGACTGCTTATCGACCCACATCTGTCCAACGATCAGTTCGGCCTGTTTCCGCCTCGGATTAATGCCCAGAAGATAATAAGACTGGCCGTCGAGAACAGCTTCCCCAAGGTAACTGAATAAATAGTTCTCTCGCGTTATGGCAGCGGACCGTGATTTTTGACTCGAAACAGCGACCCCAACCTCGTGCTCTAAAATTCGTTTCACGACGAGCGCGCCCATGCTGTTACCCGACCGTTTCTCGACGACATATTTGCCGGGTGGCCGGAAATCAATTTCCGCGATGACTTCGGAATCGACGGTGGTACTGCTGCCGCGACTCAGCCGGTAGTCACGTTTCACATGACTGGCAATACTGACGGCAGCCTGGGCTCGCTCCATCTTCTGAACAATCATGAGAGGAGTGAGTGCGGGATCCGCACTCGAACTGCCGCGAGCGAGCGTAGCGGCGAGCACAACCAGCATCGCAAATACAATCCGCATCCGCATAAGTTCGCCACCTGTTTCCATCATAGGGCCGGCAGAAACGGATATCTGATCACATTTGACCAATAGCAGCTCGCTCACGCACGTGTTCGGAGATGCCTCAGCCGAGACTTCTATGACCACGGTTGCGAACTTGGCAATTTGGCCCGCCGCCGCATACCGATTCATGCGCGGCGCTTCTACCGTGTGCTATCGTGTCCAGTCGCCAGGACTTTAAGCCTTTCGAGGACTCTCCATTTTGAAGCTCAGACTTGCGGCAACACTGTTCGCCCTCGTACTCGCCCTTTGTGCAGCAACGGCCTCCGCCCAGGTTTCTCCCGACCAGATCGGCGCCGTCTTCGCCCCTCTGAAATCCACCACCGCCCCCGGTGCCGCAGTCCTCGTCATCCGCAATGGCAAGCCCGTCTTCCGCCGCGGATACGGCGTCACCGACCTCCGCACCCTTCACCCCATCGACGCAAGAACAAATTTCCGTCTCGCATCCTTCACCAAGCAGTTCACCGCCGCGTGCATCATGCTGCTGGTACACGACGGCAAACTCCACTACGACGACCACCTCACCGACATATTTCCCGAATTCCCCGCCTACGGAAAATCCATCACCGTCCGCAACCTGCTCAACCACACCTCCGGCCTCCAAGACTACGGCGACCTGATGATGAAGCAATACCCCAACACTCCGGAGGAGAAAGTCCCGCAGATTCTCGACGCCGGCGTTCTGAAATTACTCGAGCAGCAGACCAGCGGCGAGTTCCCGCCCGGCACGAAGTGGGAGTACAGCAACTCGGGCTATGCGGTCCTGGCGATGATCGTAGAAAAGGTTTCGGGCCAGTCCTTCGGCCAGTTCCTGCACGAACGAATCTTCGTGCCACTGAAAATGAACCAAACTCTGGCCTACGAAAAAGGCAAGAACGAAGTCCCGCACCGTGCTTACGGGTACACTAAGGAAAAAGGCGTCTGGCACGAAACCGATCAGAGTCCAACGTCTGCCGTGCTCGGCGACGGCGGCATCTATTCCTCGCTCGACGACCTCGCCAAATGGGACCGCGCCCTCCGCGACCACACCCTGCTGAGCGCAGAGGAAATGAAGCCCGCGCTGACTCCCGTGCAACCGACCGGCGGCCCGTCGAAGTTCCCTGACGGCCAACCCCTGACCTATGGTTTCGGATGGTTCCTCGATCCCTACCAGGGCCACAATCGCATGTCGCATGACGGCAGCACCGTCGGCTTCCGCACCACGATCCAGCGCTTCCCCGACGACAATTTGACCATCATCGTGCTAGCCAATCGCGACGACATCAATCCCGACGTCGCGCTCAAGGTAGCCGACCTGTATCTGAAACCGAAGCCATAGAGTGTTTTGTGGGGCCGAAGCCATAACGTGTTTTGTGGGGACAGCCGCCTTCGGCTGTCCGCCGCGCGAAGCGCGGCCAGGAGAGACAGTATTCCACCAAAAGAAAAAAGAGACGTCGAAAGCGACGTCTCTTCCCTGAAAAACCAGAAACCGAATTACGCCGACGGAGGCACCGAACTCGTTGGCGCCACTGGAGTTGCCGCCGGGGCCGCCGCTGCCGATTCGTTCACCAGATCCTTCAATTCCTTGCTGGGCTTGAAGAACGGAATTTTCTTTGCCGGCACTTCCACCCGCTCCCCGGTCTTGGGATTGCGCCCCACGCGCGGCTTGCGCTGCCGCGTGCGGAAGCTGCCAAAGCCGCGGATCTCGATCTTGTCGCCGGCCCGTAGCGAGCGCACCACGCTGTCAAAGATCGTCTCCACGATCACTTCACTGTCTTTCCGCGTAAGTTCCGCCAAACGCGAGACTTCGTCAATCAGATCGGCTTTGGTCATAGGCCCTTCTTCGTTCTTCCTGCGGCTTTCTCAGGAAACTCTGATTCTCCGCTGGGATTCCGAAAACATCGACGCCCGCAGGCTGCTCCAAGCCTCGGAGCCAGCCGCTGCATCCTCCATAACCTTCTCAAATTTCAGGGGTTGTACGCAAGTGGGAATCTGGAGTCACAACAGTCTGAACTACAAGCGTCGCGCTACCCAGTTTCACCGTTCCGGCTACGATCACTTCCACAGATAGTAGAAACCGACCTGCCGCTCCAGCATCTTCTCGCGCCCCGGCAGGAACTGCGAAACATCGCCGAGCAGCAGATCCATCAGTGTCTTGCGCTCGTGCTCCGGACGTACCAGGGTCGGCTCACCCTTAATTCCCACCGACTTCGCGGTGTCTGCCACCGCCGTCTCAAAGTCGCCCACGCCATCAATCAGCTTCATCGACATCGCCTGCTCGCCCGTCCAGACTTTGCCGTTGGCGATCGACTTCACATCTTCAAACTTCATCCCGCGCCCTTCGCTCACCGCCTGCACAAACTGCCCAAACATGTTGTCGATCAGCGCCTGCATGTAAGCCTGTTCGTTCGGAGTCAAATCGCGCGCCGGATTCCCCGTATCTTTGAACTCGCCAGTCTTGATCACGACGTCTTTCAGCTTGGCCCACTTCAGCAGATCGCCATAATTGACCCACTGCGCGATCACGCCAATCGACCCCACAATGCTGCCCTGGTCCGCGTAAATCTTGTCCGACGCGGACGCCACGTAGTACGCCCCGCTCGCGCCCACGGTCTCAATCGAAACCACGATGCGCTTCTTCTTCTCACTGCGAATGCGCTTCACTTCGCGATAAATCTCCTCCGACGCAGCGACGCCACCGCCCGGAGAATTCACGTGCAGAATGATGGCCTTGATCGACGAGTCATCGCCAAATTTCTTGAGTTGTCCCACGACCGGCTGCGGCGACAGAATCACGCCGTCCAGATCAACCACGCCGATGCGATCGCCAAAGCTGGCGATGCCGGCATCGGTGCCACCCGCGTGCAGCGTCATGTACACCAGCGTAAATACGGCCAGCACGAAGAGGAAAAAAGCTCCTCCCCCAATCAAAATCCAAAGCAGTGTGCGCGAGCGTCCTTCAGGCATGAAGAAAGTTTAGCACTTAGGGGGAGTGGAGGAATAACCCCACTCTGATCCGTGGACTGTTGAGTCTCGACAGACTCCCCCACGGTGTCATCCTGACCGGAGCCGCTTTTCAGGCGGAGGGAAGGATCTCAGGCTCAGACCCACAGCCGCACGATCGAGTCTAGGGTGTCACAACCTTCAGCGCCGCGCGATGCACGCCCACCTCAACAGGCGTGCGACAGACATATTCCCCATCCGCATAAACGTCGAGAGGATGCTCCGTCTCAACCCATATCCGGCTCTCCTGAAAATACGACACTTCGCGAATGCTTAGATGACGACCGGCGTAGACGGTCGGGAACATACAAAAAAGTTTGAACGGGTCGACCGCGCCGACGATGCAGACATCGAGCAATCCATCATCCATCTTGGCCCGAGGCGCAACCTTCATCCCGCCGCCATACACCGGAGTATTGGCAAACGCGGCCAAAATCGTAGGCTGATCGCTGCGAGTGGTCCAGTCTGCTCCGTCGTCCGCCGAGCTCATAACCTTCATCGGCAACGGTGCAAACTTCAAAATCGTCTGAGGCACGCTCAGTAAATATCCTCCATGCCCCCGCAGCCACCGTGGCAGCCGGTTGGCCCGTTGCGATATTTCCCCGTCGAGCCCCACTCCTGCCACACAACAAAAGTATCGAGGTATATGTGGCGCGGACCTGCCCTGAGCGGTAGTCGAAGAGCCTGCCCTGAGCTTGTCGAAGGGGACCCCGCCCGCGCTCTCGATTGGAGCAATCACTCCCAAATCAATAGCGCGCAAGTTGTTCGCGCCACCGCACAATCTCCGCCAAGCCTCCAGCGAATCCCTCACCCGCCGCAGTCCCAAAGCCCGCGCAAAATCATTCCCGCTTCCCGCCGGCACCGCCAGCACTGGCAACCCCAGTCGCACCAACTGCCCCAGATGCCGATGAACCGTACCATCCCCACCAAACACCAGCACCACATCGGCGACGTCGCTCGACGACGGTAGACCCATCGTCCACTTGACGCTCTTCTCCGACTGGAATGGTCGCAGGTCCTTCGCAGAACATCCCAGCCCGAGAATGGCGGCCGCGCGCATGTTGCGGGGAGAGAGTAGCAGAATCGCTTATGTAGGGACAGCCGCCTTCGGCTGCCCCCTAGCGGGCGAAGCCCGGGACTGCAGTCACCGTCAAAAAACAGAAGGATTCACCGAGGGTTTCTCCAACGCCACCTCGCCCCACTTCCCCAACCCCACCCATTGCTGGCATGATGGCCACAGCTACTGATTCTTGGGGAGGTCCCGCTTTGCAATTCGGTCGGCCCAAGCGCATTCTTTGCTGTCTTCCCCTTGGCCTACTTCTAGCAGGCTGCGGCGGCAGCAGTTCGATAGTGAAAAGCGCCGCTGCTCCCTCCATCACAACTCAGCCCTCGAACCAGGCGGTCAGCGTCGGATTAACAGCAACCTTCTCCGTCGCGGCAAGCGGCACCACTCCCTTGACCTATCAGTGGCAGAAGGGCACGACACCAATCGCGGGCGCGACCGCAGCGAGCTACACGACAGCAGCGACCACCTCCTCCGACAACGGATCGCAATTCGAAGTGGTCGTGAGCAATTCGGTCGGCAGCATAACCAGCAACGCGGCCACGCTCACCGTGACCGCAGTGGTCCCCTCCACCACCGATGTGTTGACCTACCACAACGACATCGCCCGCACTGGGCAGAATCTGAATGAAACCGTCCTGACCGCAAGCAACGTCACATCGGCGAAGTTCGGCAAACTCGGCTTCTATTCTGTTGATGGATTAGTGGACGCCCAGCCCCTCTACGCCTCCAGCGTCGCAGTGCCGAGTAACGGCACCCACAACCTGCTGATCGCTGCCACCGAGCATGATTCGGTGTACGCCTTCGATGCGGACACCGGCGCAACGGTCTGGCAAAAGTCTATGCTGAAGTCGGGCGAGACAACATCGGACAACCGCGGATGCAGCCAAGTAGTCCCCGAGATCGGCGTAACCTCGACCCCGGTCATTGATCGCACGAGCGGGACGAATGGAGTTGTATACGTAGTCGCCATGTCGAAGGATGGCTCGGGCAATTACCACCAGCGCCTCCACGCTCTCGATCTCGCGCTCGGTACGGAATTGTTCAGCGGCCCCGCGGAGATTCAGGCTACATATCCCGGCACAGGCGACAACAGCAACGGCACCAGCGTGATGTTCGACCCTGGGCAGTACGAGGAGCGAGCAGGGCTGCTGCTCATGAACGGTGTCGTCTACACGGGCTGGGCCTCGCACTGCGACATCCGCCCTTACACCGGATGGATCATCGCCTATAACGAGTCCACTCTGGCGCAAACCAGCGTGCTCAACGTGACTCCCAACGGCAACGAAGGCGCGATTTGGATGTCGGGCGCCGGGCTGGCCGCGGACACTTCGAGCAACATCTACTTCCTCGACGCCAACGGCGACTTCGACACCACCCTGAATTCCAGCGGCTTTCCCAGCAACGGCGACTACGGCAACGCCTTCATGAAAATATCGACTTCCAGCGGGCTCGCGGTGGCAGACTATTTCGAGATGGACAATCAGTCGTCCGAGAACGGAAGCGACACCGACCTCGGCTCCGGCGGGGCCATGGTTCTCCCCGATCTTAACGACGGAGCGGGCCACACCATGCACCTCGCAGTGGGAGCCGGCAAGGACTCGAACCTCTACGTCGTCAACCGCGACTCGATGGGAAAATTCAACGCCGGCAACAACAACAGCATTTACCAGGAACTGGCGGGCGCGTTGCCGGGCGGAGTCTGGGCCATGCCCACGTACTTCAACAATACGGTGTACTACGGATCGGTGGGAAGCCCGCTTCAGGCGTTCACCATCACGAACGCAAAGTTGTCGACCAGTGCCGCAGCCCACACGGCAAACAGTTTCGGATATCCCGGAGCGACCCCGAGCGTCTCGGCAAATGGTGCGAGCAACGGGATCGTGTGGGCCGTCGAGAACACTAACCCCGCCGTTCTGCACGCCTTCGATGCCAGCACGCTGAACGAACTCTACAACAGCAACCAGGCCGCCAGCGGCCGCGACCACTTCGGCAACGGCAACAAGTTCATGGTGCCCACAATCGTGAACGGAAAGGTCTTCGTAGGAACACCCAACGGGGTCGCGGTGTTCGGGTTGCTACCCTAGGCTAACCAATCAGACGATTTGCACTCTCTTCATCGACCTGCCCGCTCGAACTACAAGCGGTCGCGCAGGAGAAGGAACAGCCAGTTTAGGTTTCTCTATTGGTTCGCCGTCAATCTCAACGGCCCTCTGTTTCACCTTACGGCTGCCGTCGGAAGCAGACTCGGCGAGTCCCGCTTCGACTAGCAACTTGTCAATTCGCACGAGAATCGCAACTGGAAGAAGACGATCTCCCGAGAGAACGTGAACGTCAGGTGGAGGGTTCTGCATCCCAATCGCCTCGCCAGCGCCAATCATGATCTTGGAAATCGGAACTGTGATTTGCTCCAGTAGATCAGGAGCCTCATCCTTCTGAAACTGCTTCGCCCAGTCCTCCCCCGCCTTCGTCGCCGCCTCCGCCGAATGAAAGTCCGCCACGATCCTCCGCGCCAGATCCTTCTTCGCCGCCATCGGATGCGTCGCCGTCTTCATCTTCTCGATGTCCGCGACCTGCACATCCGTCAGCAACTCGTAATAGCGCCACATCATCCCGTCGGAGATGCTCATGATCTTCCCGTACATCTCCAGCGGCGGCTCGTGAATGCCGATTGCATTCCCCAGCGACTTCGACATCTTCTGCACGCCGTCGAGCCCTTCGAGAATCGGCGTCGTCAGCACCACCTGCGACTCCTGCCCGTATGAGCGCTGCAACTCGCGCCCCACCAGCAGATTGAACTTCTGGTCGGTGCCGCCCAACTCAACATCGGCCTCGAGCGCAACCGAGTCATATCCCTGCACCAGCGGATAGAGGAGTTCATGCATCGAGATCGGCTTCTCTTCCGAAAAGCGTTTATGGAACTCCTCGCGCTCGAGCATCTGCGACACTGTGTATTTCGCCATCAACCGCACAAAATCATCGGATGTGAACGCGCCCATCCACCGCCGGTTGAAATCGATCACGGTTTTCTTCGGATCGAGAATCTTGAACACCTGCGCCTTGTACGTCTCCGCATTCTGCTCGACTTGCTCGCGGCTCAGCGGTGGACGCGTAGCCGAGCGCCCCGTCGGATCGCCGATCATCCCGGTGAAATCGCCGATCAGAAAGATGGCGGTATGCCCGAGATCCTGAAAGTGCTTCAGCTTGCGCAGCACAACGGTGTGGCCGAGATGCAGATCGGGCGCAGTCGGGTCCATCCCCAGCTTAACTCGCAAAGGCTTGCCCGTAGCCCGCGACTTCTCCAGCTTTGCGCGCAGTTCAGCCTCGCGAATAATTTCCGCGGAGCCCTTCTTGAGGTAAGTCAGCTGCTCATCGACAGGTGCGAAGTTTGACATGAGAAAGGACATTATAAGGAATGGTCCGGGAAAGGCCGAATCAGGGCGCTAGAATGTTGCACCGCTGAATCGGCTCGGAAAGAAAGCTTGTCATCCTGAGCGGCGTTCTTTGCCGCGAAGGATCTATGCACTCCCAGCCAGTTGCATAGACCCTTCGCCGGAAGAAACGCCGCTCCCTATGACAAAAATGGATGCTTAGCGGGTGAGTGTGCAAATCAGAAAAGCCGTAGCCGCCGACGTTTCCCGCCTGCGGGAAATCATCGAAGCGTCCGTCCGCGGACTCCAAGCCAACGACTACTCTCCCGCCCAGATCGAAGGCGCCCTGCAGTCCGTATACGGCGTCGACAGCACGCTCATCACCGACGGCACCTATCTCGTCGCAGAAGATATTTCGCAGCCCGATCCCGTAATCGTCGCCTGCGGCGGCTGGAGCAAGCGCAAGACTCTCTACGGAGGCGATCAGTACCCTGGACGCGAAGATTCCCTGCTCGACCCCGCGCGCGATGCCGCCAAAATCCGCGCCTTCTTCGTCCATCCGAAATATGCCCGCCGCGGCATCGGCAGCCTGATCCTCGAAGCGTGTGAAGATTCCGCCCAAGCCGCCGGTTTCACCCGACTAGAAATGGGCGCAACACTGAGCGGGGTAACGTTCTACAAAGCGAAGGGATATGTGGAAGTTGAGGACCAGGCGGTCCCGCTCGGCAACGGCGAAACACTTCCGATTGTGAAAATGACGAAGGAGCTTAAGTAAGAAGTCAAAATGCAAAAGTCAGAATGCAGAAGTAACTTCACTTCTGGATTCCAGTTCCGGCCTTCTAACTTGCCACGAACCGTCGCCCTGCAACTTCGAAACTTCCACCCAGTACAATCTTGATCGCTTCCGTGTACGCCAAATGCTCTTGCTCTAAGATGCGCGTAGCCAGAGTGTGTTCATCATCCCCGTCGAGCACAGGCACTGTCTTCTGTACGATGATCGCCCCATGATCGAGCTCTTCATCGACGAAATGCACCGTGCAACCCGAAACTTTCACGCCATAAGCAAACGCCTGCTCCTGCGCCTCCAGCCCCGGAAACGCCGGCAACAGTGATGGATGGATATTCAGAATCCGATGCGGAAACTCCTGCACGAACGATGGCGAGAGCAACCGCATATACCCCGCGAGGCAAACTAGATCCACCCTATGCTGATTCAGCGCGGCGACAACCTCGCGATCGTGCTCCTCGCGCGCCCGGCCTTTAGACGGAACCACCAGCGCCGTCAGCCCTCGCGCACGGGCAATCGCAATCCCCGGCGCGTCCGCTCTGTTCGAAATAACGACAGAGATCCGCGCATCCGGAATGCGCCCCGCATCAATGCTGTCCGCAATAGCGACAAAATTCGACCCGCGCCCGGAGAGAAGTATGCCGAGAGATTTCATGGATGGTTTCACGGAACATCATAATTCACCTTGCCGTCGAGGGATGTGCACCAACAACTCAACAACCTCCTGTAACTGACGTCACAGACCTTCCGCTCCAGTGCGCAGTACCTTACTTCGTGAGGTCGCCCCCATGAAGAAATGGCTTCGACGTTCCGCACTCTTGCTACTGACCGTCCTAATTGCTGCTGGACTCACCTACCACCTCGGCCTGCGCAACTGGTGCCTGCGCTGGGGCACCACGCACGCGGAAGCCTACGCCACCTTCCCCGGAGACGACCTGTTCCCGGTCTACACCTCCGAAGCCACACACGCCATCACGATTCACGCGTCCCCGCAGCAGGTGTGGCCCTGGCTGATGCAGATCGGTCAGGATCGCAGCGGCTTCTACAGCTATACCTTCCTGGAAAACTCGATCGGAGCCGACATGCCCAAGTTGGAGCGCCTCGTCCCCGAATGGAAGCCGCGCGCGGTCGGAGAAACCGTATGGTTCGCTACGCCCAGGCGCTTTGGCGGCCAAGGCCGCATGATTGCCGCAGTCGTTCAGCCCCAGCGGTCCTTTGTGATGGTAGGTCCGGACGATTGGGAAAACCTGCAAGCTGGGAGGCCGGCTCAGATAGCTTTCTGGAGCTTCACCTTGGAACCTCTCGGAAATGGGGGAAGCCGTCTGATCGCGCGAGTGCGTGGTGGAACGCCGCCTACCCTCATGTCGCGTGCCGTAGGAAGATTGTTCTGGGAGCCGATGCACTTCGTCATGGAGCAGAAGATGCTCCGCACCATCCGCGATCTGTCAGAGCGCGGGTAACAACTGGCTGAAGATCTAGCTGTAAGTGACCTTGCGCTCGCCCTTCACGATACGCCCGATGGTATAAGCCTTCTCGCCCACACGCTCCAACACCGACTGCGCCTTCTTGAACTTCGCCGAAGGAACCACCAGCAACATCCCGAGACCCATGTTGAAGGTGCGCAGCATCTCGTCCTGCGGCACATTCCCGAGTTGCTGCAAGTGCTCAAAGATCGGCAGCACCGGCCACGAGCCCAATTCAATCACCGCAGCCGTCCCGCGCGGCAACACGCGCGGCAAGTTCTCGGTAATGCCGCCGCCCGTAACATGCGCCAGAGCTGCCACGCACTGCCCATCGATCAATTTCCTCAGTGCGGGCCAGTAGCTCTTGTGCGTGCGCATCAACTCGTTGCCGACTTTATTCTTCACCTCGTTGACGTACGTATCGGCCGAATAGTGCGCCACCTCGAACAGCAACTTCCGCGCCAGCGAATATCCATTCGTATGCAGCCCGTTCGACGGCAGCCCTAAAATAATGTCGCCAATCTGCACGTCTTTTCCGGTGATGATCTTCTCGCGCTCCACCACGCCAACAATGAAGCCCGCCAGATCGTACTCGCCGTCCGGATAAAATCCCGGCATTTCCGCCGTCTCGCCGCCAATCAGTGCGCACCCATTGTGCTTGCACGCGTCCGCAATGCCTTCTACAACTTTTTCCGCGATCGAAGGATCCAGCGTCCCCGTCGCCAGATAATCCATGAAAAACAGTGGAGCCGCTCCCTGCACCGCGATGTCATTGACGCAGTGGTTGACCAGGTCAGCCCCCACCGTCGAGTGCAGGTCCATCTCAAAGGCAATCTTCAGCTTCGTGCCCACGCCGTCGACGCTCGACACCAGCACCGGATCGGTGTACTTGGTCTTGTCCACGGCAAACAGCCCGCCAAAGCCGCCAATCTCGCTCAGCACGCCGCGCGTGAACGTCTTATGCGCCAGGTACTTGATGCGCTGCTTGGTTCGATTCGCGCGAGTGATGTCCACACCGGCATCGGCGTAGGTGATCGGCGTCGGACTGGGTGTGGGAGTTTTGGCCACAGATTTCTTCCGCGTGTTTTGTAATCCTTGCGTGGGGTTAGCGCCGGGTGCCGAAGCAGCAACCTAAGGCCGCTCATTGTAGCACGTCATTGGAGCGGCTTGGGAACCCGGCAGGTGAGCCTTGAATTCTTGAATCGATCCGGAAACGCTGCAGATACACTTTCTCTGCATTCCGCGAGCGCGCACGCCCGTTCGCCAGCGCGGGCCCGGACTAATGAGAGATGAAGTCCGAGAAGAAGTAAGCCAGAACTCCGAACAGCGCCAGACCAGAAATGCCGTAGGCTGTCAGAACCCACGCTCCACGGCCTTCATGTTGCCGGATAGAAGAGGTGGTAGTAGAGGACTGCTCCGTAGAAGAAATGACAGGGGCCCGATCTTCCATGCAAAAACCTCCAGCGGAAAGATCGTGGCGCAAGTACGTTATGCGTCACGCCTGCCTCGCTTCACGGCGAGACAAGACTATCTGGGTCGAATTTTACGCCGGATTCACGCGGCTGGCTGAGAAAAATGTGACCAGAATCACAGTATTTATGTGAAAATTGATTGTCATATTAAGAAAATACACAGCCCCCCTAGCCACTCCGAGGGTCGGTCTTTCTGGAACTTCAGCCCTTCCTAGCTTGGCCAACTTCCGCTCTGCCGAAGCCGCTATTCTCGCATGCCCCGCGCACTGACTCCTGCATGGGATAATAGCTAGGGTTCCTAACCAACTTATGCGTGATCGTTGCCTCGTCCTTCTCTTTTCGTGCCTGCTGACCGCCGCCGCCAGTTCCCAGCAGCCCAACCCATCGCCGTCGCAGTCTGCGGATCCCGCGAAGAACTCCCTTCCCGTGGAGCCCGCCAAGCAAGCCGACAAGACGCCCGTCGGCGGCGCAGCCGCAAAACTGGCTGACTCCAAGTCTCCCGACTACGCCCAGGAATCCTTCGTCATTGAGCAGATGCACTCGCACTACCGCTTCGAAGCCGACGGTACCGGACGCAAAGAGACCACCGCCCGCATTCGCGTCCAAAGCGAAGCCGGCGTCCAGCAATGGGGACAGATCCAGGAAGGCTACAACTCCGCCAACGAGCGCGTCGAAATTCCCTACGTGCGCGTGCTGAAAGAAGACGGCACCGTGGTCGAGGCCGGCGACGACGCCGTGCAGGATCTGAGCGCCCCCGTCGAGCACGAAGCCCCCGTCTACACCGACTACCGCCAGAAGCACATCACCGTCCCCGGCCTGCGCCCTGGCGAGGTCCTTGAATACGACATGGTCACGGTGATTCACACCCCGCTGGCTGCCGGACAGTTCTGGGCCGACTACGAATTCGACAAGAGCAACATCACCCTCGACGAAACTCTCGACGTCGATGTCCCCGCCGGCCGCTCCCTGAAGCTGAAGTGCAAGCCCGGCATGGATCCCGTCATTACCGAAAAAGACGGCCGCCGCATCTATCACTGGTCGGGATCGCATCTCGAACGCGACGACGACTCCGCGAAAGCAAAAGAGAAAGACAAGAAGAAGAAATACCGCCCCGACGACGACCGCCCCGACATACAGTTAACCACCTTCGAAACCTGGGAGCAGGTCGGGCGCTGGTACGCCAGCCTGGAGAAAGACCGCCGGGTGCCCTCACCCGAAGTTCGCGCCAAAGCGCAGGAGCTAACCAAGGGCCTCAACACCGATCTGGAAAAAACCGAAGCTCTCTACGATTTCGTCGCCAAGAATTTCCGCTACGTCAGCCTCTCGCTGGGAGTCGGCCGCTACCAGCCCCACGCCGCCTCTGAAGTGCTTCACGACCAGTATGGCGACTGCAAGGACAAGCACACGCTGCTGGCCTCTCTGCTCGAAGCCGAAGGCCTGCACGCCTGGTCCGTGCTCATCAATTCCAGCCGCAAGCTCGATCCCGACGTCCCATCGCCCTCGCAGTTCGACCACGTCATCACTCTGTTGCCTCTGGGCAGCGGGGACAAGAAAGAGCAAGTCTGGATGGACACCACCGCTGAGGTTGCTCCCTTCCGCCTGCTCTCCTACACTCTGCGCAAAAAGCAGGCACTGGTGATTCCTCCCGCCGAGCCTCCGTCCTCAGTCGCACCTCATCTCGAAGAGACGCCCGCCGACACTCCTATGCCCGACACCGAGGTCTCCGAGATCACGGGAAAGATTAACGACATCGGCAAACTCGAAGCGCACGTGCACTACGAATTTCGTGGCGACGAAGAACTCATGCTCCGTTCCGTCTTCCGCCGCGTGCCGCAAGCCAACTGGCAGCGCGTTGTGGAAAACGTCAACTCCGGACTGGGCGGGGACGTCACCAATCTCAAAGTCAGCGATCCCGCCGCCACGCGAGAGCCGTTCACGATGTCTTACGACGTCTCCAAAGTAAATTTCCTCGACTGGTCCAAGAAGAAAACCGAAATCGTTCTGCCCCTGGTGCAGTTCAACTTGCCCGACGTCAATGTCGACGACACCGACGCCGACGCCGAACCCATGAAGCTGGGCCCGAAAGCCGAGTACTCCTACAACATCAAACTGGAACTGCCCGCCAAGTACACCGCTCACGCGCCGCTGGCCTTCTCGCTGAAACGCGACTACGCGGAATACCAGGCCACGTACAAGATTGAAGGCGGCGTCTTCACCGCCGGCCGCAAGCTGACCATGCGTCAGGACGAACTCCCCGTCGCCCGCGCCGCCGATTACGAATCCTTCCGCCGCGCCGTCGGCCTCGACCTCGCGCAAAAACTCTCCGTCGAAAGCGCCGTCGCCGGGGCCCCCGTCCCACCGCCCGACATGAAGGCCGACGATCTGGTCGACAGCGCCCGCGCCGCCGCCGACAATGGCAACCTGCCCGTAGCTCTTGTCCTGCTGAAACGCGCCACCGAAGTCGATCCCAAGAATAAAGTCGCCTGGAACAATCTCGGCCTCGTCTACTTCGCGATGCGCGAAAACGAGCAGGCCATCGCCGCCTTCGAGAAGCAGCTTGAAGTCAATCCCTACGACCAGTACGCCTACAACAACCTCGGCCGAGTGTACGTGATCGAGCGCAAGTACGAAGAGGCTGCCAAGGCGTTCAATAAGCAATTGGAGAACAATCCGCTCGACGCGTTCGCGCACTACAGCCTGGGCGCAATGTACTCCGAGTGGCACAAATACGATCTGGCCGTTGTGGAACTGGAAAAGGCTGCCGCTCTGATTCCTGATACCGCGCCCGAGGCCGGCTCGTTACAGGTGAGCCTCGGCGACGCCTACCTGAATCTTGGCCAGGACGACAAAGCGCTAGCCGCCTTCGATCACGCCGTCGAACTCTCGGCCACGCCGCTGGTCTGGAACAACATCGCTTACCAGCTCTCGCTGAAAGATTCTCATCTCGACCGCGCCCAGCAGTACGCCGAATCCGCGGTGTCGGCCACGGCCGCCGCTCTGCGCAACGTTTCGCTCGATCGCCTCTCCAACAAAGAGCTCCCCTTGGTTTCATCGCTCGTCGCCTATTGGGACACGCTGGGCTGGGTACACTTCGGCGAAGGCGATCTCAGCAAAGCGGAAAAATATGTCGCGGCCGCGTGGGAACTCGGTCACCACGGCGAAGTCGGCGACCATCTCGGACAGATCTATCAGAAGCGCGGCGAGAAAGATCTCGCTCTGCGCACCTACGCTCTCTCAATGAACGGCCTGCGCCCTGCGCCCGAAACTCGTGGACGTCTTGCCTCTTTGGCCGGAGGCGATGCGAAAGCGGACGCCGCCGTCGCACACTACAAAGAAGAACTCCAGCACCAAAGCACCATCGACCTAGGAAAAGCCACGCAAACCAGCAACGCCGATTTCTTCATCCTATTGAGCGGCGGGGGAGGCCAGCGCGCAGCAGTCGACTCGGTGAAGTTTGTCAGCGGCGACGAGAAACTGAAGTCGTACACCGCCGCCCTCAAAACCGCGGACTACCACCTCACCTTCCCCGACGACACCCCGGTCAAAGTCTTCCGCCGCGGGACGCTCTCCTGCGCCGTCGCCACCGGCAAGTGTGAGTTCGTACTCACCCTGCCGGATGACGTGACATCGGTGGACTGAGGCGTGCGCAGAACGCAGGACGAGTGCAAAGAGTTGTTACGCCAAGCCCACCCGAGCAAAGCAAACCTTGAGCACTTTTGACCAGACGCTCGATGGACTGTGTTGGTAAGCTGCCTTCCAAAGCAAGACTGATTTGAAGAAACTATCGCCGGTATGGCCCGAATCCTATCCGGCGGTCGTTGTTCCTTGTTCTGTGGACAGAATCCCCATTTCTCACAGATTCATCGAAACGGAACGGCTGCAACTCAAGAGAGAAGGAATGTATGATGTGCCGCCTCAGAATCGTTGTTGGTGTATTCGCCACGCTGTTCACGCAACTGGCTTTTGCTCAGCTCGTGCCCGACCAAACTGACCCAGCCAAGCCCGTTGCCGACGTATACGTATCCAGCAACACCAGCGGTGAGATTAACGCCTTCGCCGCCGCTTCCAACGGTCAGCTCACGCCCGTTTCCGGTTCTCCTTTTCCATACAGCGTTAGGATACCTCGCGGCCAACAGCACTTATTTATTCGGTGACGACGGCGTCGACATTTACACGTACTCGATCGCCGAAGATGGCGCGCCCACCCAGGTCTCCTCGATTAATGCTGAGCAATATGGCAATAACTGCGGTCCTTATGCGCTATTCCTCGACCGGACCGGCGCCACTTTGTATGATCGGGTCTATGAGTGCGATTCCAGTGGTGCCTATCAGTTCCTGAGCACCCAGACTTCGACGGGCGCTCTGACTTATCGCGGGGTTACGGATTCATCGACTGCTTACTACGTGCCACTGAGCTTCCTTGCTGGCAACCTCCACGCCTATGGAGCGCAATGCAATGGCAACATGTATTGGTCCATCTTCGCGTTTCAGCGCAAGCACAATGGAACGCTGATCCCCTTGAATGCCAGTCTTCCCACGCCCTCTCCCAAAGAGGGCGACTTCTACTGTCCCAGTCTCACGACTACCGATAATTCCGATCACGTCGTCATCTCCATGCAGGCGGTGCTGCAACAAACATTTGGCTCCGACGGACTGCCCCAGATGGCCATCTACACAGCCGACATTGCCGGCAACCTGACGACCAAAAGTACGTATTCGAATATGCCCAGGACCGCCGTGGAAAGCGTGACTGACATTTTGTTTTCGCCATCCGGCAAGCTGGTTGCCGTCGGCGGATCAGCCGGATTACAACTCTTCCGGTTCAACGGAGTCAATCCGCTAACGCGCGCCACCGGCCTGCTCACAACGTACGAGATCGATCAGTTCTTCTGGGACAATGCTAATCACCTCTACGCCATAAGCCAGTCCGCCGGCAAGCTGTTCGTGTTTAGCATCACTTCGACCGGCGCCAAGCAAGCTCCGGGATCGCCCTACGCCATCACCGGTCCGGCGAACATAGCCGTCATGCCTAAATAACGGCGTGCGAGAGCACATCGGTGCGCATGGTCCATAGATGATGTTGAGGGCGACGCTTTAGGATTCGTGAGTCGAGGCAAATTCAAGCTGGGCGGACAAGCCAGCATCGCCGCAGGACCCGTGGGGCGCCAGACCGGCGCGGAAACGGACTGGAAAATGCGCGCCCAGGTGTTGACTTACGCCCGCTCTCGCGGCGCCTTTATCGGCGCCACGCTCGAGCACGGGAAGATCCAACAGGACAAAGACAGCACCCGCGCCTTCTACGGACACCTGGTTCGTCCCAAGACTTCCCTCACGGGAGAAATCGACGCGCCCTCCACCACCTACCCGTTCATCGAGCCGTTATCCGAGTGGGCTCGATCCGCGGCAGAAAAATAGGTCACATCTCGCTTACACGCAGGAGTTCCGTGTGGTCGCCTACTCGGGGCGCCGCCGCTTGTGCCACGCCGTCGCCTGCTCATAAGCGTGAGCCACTCGCAACACCAAATCCTCACGCCAGTGCGCCCCCGCGATCTGCAAGCCAATGGGCAGCCCGGCCTGCGTAAATCCGCAAGGCACCGAGATCGCCGGCAATCCCCACACATTGAACGGCCGCGTATTCCGCAACAGCCTGAGTTCTGCCGGACGCAGCGCATCCGGATTCGCTCTCAACTCGGCAATCGCCGGAGCCGCCATCGGCATCGTCGGAGTTACCAGCACATCCACATCCGCGAATACCGCGCGAATGTTGCGCCGCGCCTCGTCCTGCTCGCGTCGCCGCTGAATGTACTCCGCCGCTGAGACTTTCTCTCCTGACCGGATCCGCCGCACCGTCTCCGCCTGGTACAACGCCGGACTCTTCGCGACGTTCTCCGCGTGAAACGCATACGACTCAGCCGCCTGCAACATGCGGTCGGTCGGTGCGTCGAGCGGCACTTCTCGCAACTCCGCCCCTAAGCTCTGCAATCCCGCCAGTGCGTGCTCCATCGCCGCAGCTACTTCCACATCAAGCTCGTCGAAGAAATATCCACGAGGTACGCCCACGCGCACGCCCTTGACACCGTCGCGCAGCGCCGAAACATAATCCGCCACCGGAACATCCTCCGAAGTAATGTCGGCCGCATCGTATCCCGCGATGGCCTGCAGCACGATCGCCGCATCCTCCACCGTCCCGGCGAGCGGGCCGACATGATCGAGCGACGCCGACAGCGGAATCACTCCCCGGCTCGACACTCGCCCGTAAGTCGGTTTGATCCCCACGCACCCGCACAGCGCTGCCGGTTCTCGAATCGAACCCGCAGTATCTGTACCAATAGCAGCATACGCAAGACCCGCCGTCACGGCCGCCGCCGATCCTCCCGAAGATCCACCAGCAACCCGCCCCACATCCCACGGATTATGCACCTCCCCAAAGTAGCTGACCAGCGAACTCCCGCCGTAAGCGCACTCATGCAGATTATTCTTCCCCACGATGACCGCCCCAGCCTGCCGCAACCGCCGTACCACATCAGCATCCTCACTCGGAACCCGATCCTTAGATAGAGCGCTCGACGCGGTAGTAAGCACGCCCGCCGTGTCGATCAAATCTTTCAACGCCACCGGAATCCCGTGCAGCGCCCCGCGCCACTCCCCGCGCCCAATCTCGGCTTCCGCCCTCCGAGCCTGCTCCATCGCAGACTCGCCCATCACCGTAATAAACGCGTTGAGCGAAGGGTTCAGCCTCTCGATGCGCGCCAGGCAGTCGCGAGTAATCTCAACCGGAGAGATCTCCTTCCGCCGCAGCCGCGGTGCCAATTCAGAAATAGAAGAGAAGTCAGTCATAAAGCTGACCCAATTGTAAAGGCATCTCCTCTGTGTCCTCGGCGTCCTCTGTGGTTCTAATTTTTTTCAAACCCATCCCGCATCGCGCTCATCCAAAAGTCCTATAATTGAAGAATCGGTTCGCTGGGGGCCAAAGAAAACTTATGTCCGAGATGACGATCGCGCCCGTTGCGACGCACGGTTTCTTTGTGGATGGCCGGTGGCGGGACGACGGCGACGTCGTCGAGATCCACGCCCCCTACGACAACAACCTCATCGCCCGCGTAGTCCAAGGCCGCCGCGAGCACGCCGAGGCTGCCATTGCCGCCTCCGTCAAAGCTTTTGGCACCACCCGCCGCCTCCCCGCATTCGAGCGCCAGCGCGTCCTCCGCCAGATCGCCGCCTTCATGACGCAGCGCAAAGAGGAATTCGCCCGCACTCTGGCGCAGGAAGCCGGCAAGCCCATCAAGGCAGCGCGCACCGAGGTCGAGCGCGCCATCTTCACCTTCAACGTAGCCGCCGAAGAAAGTACCCGCATCTACGGCGAATATCTCCCGCTCGACTGGCAGGAATCCACCGCCGGACGCTGGGGCATCGTGCGCCGCTTCCCTCTCGGCCCCATCGCCGGCATCACGCCGTTTAATTTCCCCATCAACCTCGTCGCGCACAAAGTTGCCCCCGCCATTGCCGCCGGATGCTCCATGGTCCTGAAGCCCGCGCCCCAAACCCCGCTCTGCTCGCTGCTTCTCGCCGAATGCGTGCAGCAGGCCGGATGGCCCGACGGCGGGCTCAACGTGCTCCCGCTCTCGAACGACGACGCCAGCCTCCTCGTCACCGACGACCGAATCAAGCTCATCAGCTTCACCGGCAGCGCTCCCGTCGGCTGGGACATCAAACGCCGCGCCGGAAAAAAGAAAGTTATCCTCGAACTCGGCGGCAACGCCCCCGTCATCGTTCACAGTGACGCCGACCTCGAATACGCCGCCGAACGCTGCGTCACCGGCGGTTTCGGCTACGCCGGACAAACCTGCATCTCGGTGCAGCGCATTCTGGTCGAACACTCCGTCTACGGAAGATTCACCGATATTTTCGTCGACCTCGTAAAGAAACTAAAAACAGGCGATCCCCTCGACGAGTCGACCGACGTCGGCCCGCTCATCCGCAATAGCGACGCCGTTCGGACCGTCGCGTGGGTAGAAGATGCGGTCAGCGCCGGCGCACGTTTGCTCTGCGGCGGCCGACGCACCGGACAGGTCGTCGAGCCCACAGTCCTCACCGGCACCAAGCCCGACATGAAAGTAAACTGCCAGGAAGTTTTCGGCCCCGTGGTCACGGTCGAGCCCTACAAAGATTTCGACCAGGCCCTGCGCCAGGCCAACAACTCCGTCTACGGCATGCAGGCCGGCGTCTTCACTCGCGACGCCAAGCTCCTCTTCCAGGCCTACGAAGAACTCGAAGTCGGCGGCGTCATCGCCGGAGACGTCCCTTCCTTCCGCATCGATCAAATGCCCTATGGCGGCGTCAAAGATTCCGGCCTGGGCCGTGAAGGTTTACGCTACGCGATAGAAGAGATGACTGAACCCAAATTGATGGTCATGAATTTGCGTTAGCCGCATCGCGTAGCCCCGGACGCATTCGTCCGGGGCTGTAGTGATGACTCGCCCGTGGCGTCATCCCGACCGGAGCCGCTTTTCAGGCGAAGGGAGGGATCTCGCAGGCGGTGAATCGAACTCAACTGTTCTTCCCGTTGAAAAACTCAACATTTTTTCAGTAACGTTCCCGTCGAAACATTTTTCTTTTGCGAAACCCAAAAATCCGCGACAAATTCCGACGAAATATTTATAATCTGCAGTTTCACAGACAACTCTGAAAACCAGTGGGTGGTTTTCTCTTTCGCTGTACGAACTCTGTTTTCAACCGATTCGCGGACGATCCGCCGGGTCTCTTAAGCCAGATCTCATAAGGGAATGTCGCAGATCTTTCATCGCAGTACGAATACCTTGTCACGCGTCACCATTTTTGGCGCGGTATTCGTCATTGCTGCTCTCGGCTGGATGGCCATGGAAATCCAGCGTTCCCCCTACGTGACCTACGCCGGAGTCCGCAAGCCGCAGCCCGTCCCGTTCAGCCACCAGCACCACGTCACCGGACTCGGCATCGACTGCCGCTACTG
>PMUM01000096.1 GCA_003166855.1 Acidobacteriaceae bacterium
CCTTGAGCGCCAGTTCGGCTTTCTTTTTACGTTCGGAAATTTCCTTGGCTTCCGGCGACAGTGTCGGAGGATTTTCTTCTGCCGTGCGCAAAGCGTCGAAAAAGGCGAGATCGACTTCGTGGTCTCCGGTTTTTTCCGCCTGAAGCGCCAGCGCCTGTTCTTCCGGCGTGCCTGCCAGTGCCGCCATCCGCCGGGCGGTCTGCAGAGGACGCTGGTCCACCAGCGGCCGCGGCGTTACCGGTGGTTTTTTCCCCAGCACCTTATTGGCCGGTGTGGTATCGGCGGGGGTGGTCGACGCTTCCTCGTTCGGGGCCGGTAACTCCCGCGTCCACACCATTCCCACGATGGCCGCGGCCACCAGCAGAAACAGCACAATCCCGGTAATCCATTGCCGAACTTTCATAGAGGTTCCGAAATCAGTAACTGTCAGATCACTTTAGCAAGAAAAGTCCCCTGCATGCGATGGCCACCGGTCCTAGTGATTCTTGCGCGGGACTAGGATCCGACTGCCTTGCGTCCGGAATATGGCGCGCACGTTCGTAATCTGCACGGCCCAAATTCATCCCCGTAGAATCGTCTGAGTGTATGCGCGAATATCTCCAGTCGATTCTCGACGAACCGTTTTTCGACGAACCATTGTTCGACGAACCATGGAAGCCCGTCTCCCGCCCTGCGCTCGTGGCGTGGCTCATCTTCTATGTGGCGTTCCTGGCCTACGCCTTCTCGGCTCATGGCGGTTATCTTTTCATCGACAACGCCAACCTGATCGTGCATGAAGGCGGACACAATCTGTTCGGCTGGTTTGGTCCCACGCTCGGCCTTTGGGGAGGCACGCTGCTGCAATGGCTAGTCCCATTTCTGCTGGCCGCCTACTTCTTCACCGAACGCCAGACCACCGGTTTCGTCTTCTGCCTGTTCTTCTTCTTCGAAAATTGGCTCTACACCGCAACCTACATGGCCGACGCGCGAGCTCAGGTGCTGCCCCTAGTCACAACTGGAGATCCGGATTTTGTGGAGCATGACTTTTTCAGGATCTTCTCCAGCCTCGGCGTTCTCAACCACGACACGCAGATCGCAACGGTAGTGCGCGTATTGGGCTGGTGTGGAATGCTCGCGGTGGTTGGGTGGTTCGGAGTTCGGGCCAAGAAAAGTAGAGAAGCCTAACGGAGTCCGGTGATCGATTCGAAATCAACAATCAACAATCCCTACGGCACCCAATCCCCAACAAAGATGTTGGTTTCGTGCGGCGCCTTGGCGTTGCGGTTCGACGCCCACACCAGCTTCTTCCCATCCGGCGAGAACATGGGGAAGCCGTCGAAGCCGTCGCTGTAGGTGACGCGCTCCAGGCCCGTCCCGTCGGGATTGATCAGCCACAATTCAAAATTTCCCATGCCGCCGATGGCATGCGTCTCCGGATCGTAATTCGACGAAAAGATGATCCGTCTCCCGTCCGCCGTGTACGCCGGACCAAAACTCGCCGCGCCCAGATTCGTGATCTGCTTTTTGTCGCTGCCATCCGCCTTCATGGTCCAGATTTCGAGGGACGTCGGGCGGATCAGATTCTGCGCCAGCAGTTCCTTGTAGTCGGAAATCTCTTTCTCAGTCTTTGGGTGGTAGGCCCGGAACACAATCGACTTGCGGTCGGGCGAGAACGTCGGCCCGCCATCGTATCCCAGTTCGTGCGTGAGTTGTTTCACGTGCGTGCCGTCGGCGTCCATCGAATAGATATCGAGATCGCCGTTGCGCATCGAAGTGAACACGATTTTCTTGCCGTCGAGTGAAATCGTGGCCTCGGCGTCGTATCCCGGCGTGTTGGTCAGTTGCTTCAGATTCGATCCATCCGGATTCGCCGTGAAAATGTCATATCCCGAATACACCGCCCACACGTAGCCCTTCGAAAAGTCAGGACGCGGCGGACATTCCGGACTCGCCAGGTGCGTCGACGCGTAGAGAATCTTCTTGCCATCGGGATAGAAAAAACTGCAAGTCGTGCGTCCCTCGCCGGTTGAGACCATGTGTTGGTCGCTGCCGTCGATGTTCATCTCGAAAATCTGGTCGCACTTCACCTCGCCGTGGGATGACTGGAAAATCAGCTTTTTGCCGTCCGCGGAAAAATAGGCCTCGGCATTCTGCCCGCCGAAGGTCAACTGGTGCACGTTGCGCAGGTGCTTCTCCTGCGCCGTGGCCATGTCGGGAGGGTTCGAGGTCTGCGCTGAAACGGTGGACAGGCCGCTGGTTCCGATCGCGGCAGTAGCTAGAAATAATGCCAAGATTCGCGTCATTTGGGATGTCCGCTAGTGTAGCAAAGGCTTTCGAATCTTAACCACAGAGGTCTCAGAGGACACAGAGGAAGCAAGGAGACCGGGATCTGAGATTTCACGTCGTGCTTCTCTGTGTCTTCTGTGTCCTCTGTGGTTTTTCGGTTCTGCGGCGTAGAATGGCGGCGTCATCCGTCGGAGGCTGCATGAGATCGTTTCTTCCAATTCTTGTTGTCGCCTTGCTGGTCGCGATCATCGCGCTGCCGATCGCCCGTCCCACTGTTTCGGCCTCTCCGAAAGCCACGCCCGAGATGTTGAAGCAACTCGAAGGCGAATTCATGAAAGCCGCTGCCGACAAAGGTTCCCAAGGATACATGTCGTACTACGCCGACGACTCCGTCGAAGTCCCCAACGGCGCGCCCTTGATCCAAGGCAAGGCGGAGATCGCCAAAGGCATGGGATTCCTCGACGATAAGAACAACCGTCTCCTCTGGACCCCACTCGGCGCCGACATTTCCGTTTCCGGCGATCTCGGCTACACCTACGGCACCTTCGAGTTCCACGCGAAAGATAAAGACGGCAAGCCGGTCGTGCAGTACGGCAAGTACACCAGCATCTGGAAGCAGCAGAAAGACGGAAGCTGGAAAGTCGTCCTCGATATGGGAAACGCGAGCCCGGAACCGAAGTAGCCGCGAAACGGACCGAACTATTTCTGGAAGTGATTCTTAATCGCCTCCGCCTGCGAACGAGTCACCACCGCCGACAGCGCCGCCGGATCCGCCTGTTTGACCGCCTGCATGCTGCCAAAATGTTCCAGCAGCCTCCGCGTGGTGCTCGCCCCCACGCCGGGAATCTCCAGCAATTCGGTGGAACGGTCGCGCATCTGCCGCCGTTTGCGATGGAACGTCACGGCAAAGCGGTGGGCCTCATCGCGAATCAGTTGAATCAAGTGCAGCACCGGCGAGTGATGGTCGAGCGCAACCGGATCCTTCTCCTGCCCGTAGACGTACAAAATCTCCTCACGCTTGGCGATGGCGGCTAGCGGTTGGTTGATGATCTCCAGCGCATCCAGCGCCTCCGCAGCCGCGTGCAACTGTCCCAGGCCGCCGTCGATCAGCACCAGGCTGGGCATCGGCTTCTTTTCTTCCTGCAGACGCTTGTACCGCCGCCCCACCACCTCGCGCATTGACGCGAAATCATCCACGCCTTCCACGCTGCGGATGATGAACTTGCGGTAGTCCGACTTCTTCATCTTGCCGTCTTCCCACACCACCATCGACGCGACGGTTTCCGCGCCCTGTATGTGCGAGATGTCGAAGCATTCGATCCGCTTCGGCAGCTCTGGCAGGCTGAGCACTTCCTGCAATTCTTCTCGAATCTTCTGCGCGTTCGGTTTGAGCACGCGAAACCGCTGATCGTAAGACTGCTTCGCGTTATTCCCCGCGAGGTCGATCAGTGAACGCTTGTCGCCTCGCTGCGGCACAAGAATGTGCACTCGCGTGGCACGGGCGCCCTCACCCGCGTTCTGCTCAGAGAGCAAGTCTTCCAATGTCTCACGATCTTCAAAATCGACCGGAACATAAAGGTTCCGCGGAACATAAGGCTGCCCGATATAAAGCTGTTTCAGCAGCGCCGAAAAAAATTCCCCGGGATGAAACGGATCATGTGGGGACGGCCGCCCTC
>PMUM01000317.1 GCA_003166855.1 Acidobacteriaceae bacterium
GCGTTCTCCAACAGATTGCGCTGCTGCTCGACGCTGGCGAACTCAGTGTCGCCCTGGTAGACGATCATGTTCATCAGAGCATCACGCATCTGCTGGGTGGGAATCTGGCGCAGGTTCTCCCACTTGCGGCGGCCTTTGTACGAACCAAACTCGATCTCTTCGGTGTCGATCGCGCCGTACAGCGTGTCGAAGTGGAAGGCATCGATGTCGGCGGTGTTCACGCCAATGTCTTTGCGCCAGTCGTTGAACAAACCGATCCAGTCGCTGAAGGTTCCAATCTTTGCTACTTTGCCGGGCATATTGACCTCAAAGTTTCGGCGTTACTTCGCCTTGAACACTGCTGGACGCTTCTCCACGTACGCTGCCAGGCCTTCTTTCGCATCCTCACTCTGGAACAACAACTGCTGGTTCTCACGCTCGACCGCCAGTGCCGACTCCATCGGAATTTCCCAGCCTGTCTGTACCGCGCGCTTGATCCGCCCCACGGCTTTTGATGCCTTGTTGGGCGGGCAGAATTGCTTGGCGTACTCCATGATGTTCTCCATGAAGTTGTCGCGCTCGAAAATGTCGTTCACAATTCCGAGTTCCTGCGCCTCTTCGAACGAGAACGTGTTGCCGGTCACCATGAGTTCGATGGCTTTGCTCTTCCCCACCATGCGTGAAAGCCGCTGCGTGCCGCCCGTTCCTGGCAACACCCCAAGATTCACTTCCGGCAGTCCGATCTTGCCCGCCTCCTTGCGCGCGATGCGAAGGTCGGCCGCCATGGCGATCTCGAGTCCGCCGCCCACGCAGTGACCGTTGATGGCCGCAATCACCAGCTTGGGCGTGTGTTCAAGCCTCAGCAGCATTTCGTTCGCGTGCAGGCAGAAGTAATACTTGAACGTTGGATCTACGCTGGTCAGCATCTTGATATTCGCGCCCGCGGAAAAGAATTTCTCGCCGGCGCCGGTCATCACGATCACATAGACGTCGTTGTCCATGCGCGCCTTGAGAATGGCTTCGTCAAGCTGACGGTTCATTTCGTAGGTGTAGGTATTCGCCGGGGGATCGCACATCTCGATCACGGCTACGCCGCCGTCGGTGCGATAGTTGACAAGTTGCCGCGTGGTCTCTCCGGTTGTGGGCTGCACTGTGGTTGCCATGTCGCTCTTCTCCTTAAATCTCTCCGAGATGTTCAAATTCGTTGTCATTCCGAGCGAAGCGAGGAATCTGCTTTCGCCGGAACCTAATAACAAATCTCGATTTAACGCCCGTCCCTACGCTTCTTGCTGTCCACCATCACGCCCCTCAGAAAAAGATCGCCCATCTCGCGCGCCATTGAAGCCGCATCCGCGTCCACGCGCGGATTGTGCCAGGTATAAATCCAATTCATCATCCCGAACAGGCTCAACACGGCGATGCGTGTGGAGAACTGGAGGCCGCGGTCAGCTTTCAAGTCATCGAGCAGACCGACGCAAATGCGGTAGTATTCCCGTTTGATCGCCGCAACTTCCGACGCGAACCCGTTCTTCAGCGCTTCAGCCTCGTGCGAAAGCACCTTCATGGCCGCCTGATTCGCCAGAAAATATTCCAGGTGATTGAGGATGAAAATCCGGATGCGCTCTTCCGCGTCGGTCACACCTTCCAGTCGAGCCTTCAGCCGCTGCACAATCGTGCTAAACGTGTGCTTCTGGATCAGGTACAATAGCCGCTCTTTGGATTCGAAATAGTAGTAGAGTCCCGCTAGCGACATGCCGCTTTCGCGCGACAGATCGCGCATCGAGGCCCCTTCATATCCCTTTCGACAGAAGACTTCCGTTGCGTGAGTCAGGATCTCTGCCAGTCGCCGGTCGTAGCGCGTCGCTGGCGGGGTCACGGCGCGGTGCCGTCGACCTGCAACTCGAGTTGTGGCCGAAGGAGTCGCCATAACTCTCGAAGTACGTCTCCACTAATTCGAACGTTCGTTCGAATCGAGTATACCCTCCTGTGATCCTAATCACAAGTCCACGCGAACTAGCTTGATTTCTTATTCTTGCCGGCCGCCTCATAGGCTGCTCCGAGCCACTCGAGGGCCGTGTGCAGGTCGGAGTCGGAAGAAAGTTCAAAGGCGAACCAGCGCATCTTCCCCATCTGAGTTGACGCGACCCGTGGATCTTCATCGAGACGCGCGCGGACAGTTCGTGTGGCGGGATCCAATTTGAAGGCCAGCGAGTTTGCGGTCTCCATCCCGCGAGTGCGGGGCAACAGCGCGAATATTCTGTCTTTGCGGTAGAGAGCAGCGAACCCGAAGAAAGAGCGCGTGCTCACGTGCGGCCAGGCCACGATTTCGCTTCCCAAGGCGGTCGACCATGCCTTCATCTCCTCGGAGACCCTCGGGAGCTTGGGCCGTGAGGACTGTCTCTTCTTCACGGGCTTGGCAACTCAGTTTCTCACGTCGGCGAGGATGAGTTCGATCTCCGACTTCACGTCCGCCGTCAGCGGGAGGAATGGCAACCGCGCTGGCCCTCCGAAGTAGCCGTTGAAATCCATACCGTATTTGAAGCCAGGAACGCCGAGATCGCCAACTCGCTGCGCAGCCTTCGCGATTCGTCCTTGCTTGAGCTGGGCAAGTTCTGCGTCCCCCTCTTTCCACGCGGCATAGATCTCGTAGCAGGCCGTGGGTGCCGGGCATGCGAAGGCGAGAATTGCGCCGACGGCGCCGGCGTCGAGCGAGGGCTGCAATTTGTGCGCTGCCCCTACCAGTACCTGGAATCCCACTTCCTTCTGACGAGTCTTCATCTTGCCCACGACGGTGACAGCAGACGAAGAGGGCTTGCTGCTCGAAGTTCCCGAGATCCCGCCTACCTGCACCAGTTCCCCGCCCTCAGCGCTGGATCCTGCGGCCGCGGCGGCGAGCATGCGTGGCGTGACCGCATCAAACGTCTCGGTGACGGTAGCGCTCCGCTTGACGTGACGCGTGCCTTCGACCATCTTGCGAACTTTCTCCACGTCACCGCTCGACTCTTTGATTCCAATCAGGTTCGGATGCCCAGCAAGCTCAATCACCACCTCGGCAGGAATGTCGTATCCAGTGGCCTGGGGGAAGTTGTAAATGATGACCGGCAGCGGTGAGCGGTCAGCAACGGTACGGTAGAAGGCGAGGAGATTCGCCGTCTGCATCTGCTTCTTGTAGTAGTGCGGCGTGCGTACCATGGCGACGTCGTAGCCAAGTTCGGCCGCGTATTCGGTCAACCGCAGCGTTTCGATCGCTGATTCAATGCCTGAACCGGCGATCAGCACCTTGTTTGGCGCGGCGGCCGCGCGCGCGACTTTCAGTGCGTCTCGCCGCTCTTGATCGGAAAGCAGGATCGCCTCGCCGGTCGAGCCCAGCACGACAATGCCAGCCACGGGCGTGCGCGAATAGCGCTCCACGTTCGATTCGAGCTTTTTGAAATACACGTTGCCGTCGGGATAGAACGGCGTGGTGATAGGAGGAAAAATACCGTGTAGCAGCATGGCCCATTCTAACCGGAAAGCGCCTGCCAGAGCAGGTCTCCCGGCTAACGGCTGATCTTGGCGCCTCGCTCCGCGTGCAAATGTTGAAGCGCCTTCACATTCACTTCCCCGCGCTGGAGTGCCGCGATCCCTTCAGCCGCGGCCCGCGCCGCCGCGAGCGTCGTAATCGTCGGGATGCGCGCCGTGACTGCGGCCCGGCGGATCGCTTTCTCGTCGAACCAGGGTTCCAGTCCGGTGGGCGTGTTGACGATGAGTTGAATGCGCTGGCCTTTGATGAAGTCGACCACGTTGGGCCGGCCTTCTTTCACTTTATAGACGCGCTCCACATTCATGCCGGCTGCTTCGATCACATCGGCTGTGCCTGCCGTGGCCACAAGTTTGAAGCCCATGTCCACGAACTTGCGGGCGACCGGGGCAACGTGCGCTTTGTCGTGGTCGGTCACGCTGATGAAGATGGCTCCCTGCGTGGGCAACTTCTGTCCGGCGGCGAGTTGTGCTTTGGCAAACGCTTCGCCGAAGTTGTCGGCGACGCCCATCACTTCGCCAGTAGATTTCATCTCTGGCCCGAGCACAGTGTCAACGCCCGGAAACTTGTTCCACGGGAATACGGGAGACTTCACGTAGAAGTGACTTCCCGTATCGAGATCGGCGCGGCGATCGATGAACTCCGGCAAGAATTCGCGCAGCTTGCGGCCCGTCATGAGCCGCGCCGCAATCTTCGCCATCGGCACGCCAGTCGCCTTGGAAACGAACGGCACCGTGCGCGACGCCCGCGGATTCACTTCGAGCACGTAGACCTTGTCGCCATCCCCGTTCGCGGTACCATTTCCTCGCGGGATGGCGAACTGAATATTCATCAGCCCGACGACTTTCAGCGCGCGCGCCAGCTTGAAGGTGTAGTCGCGCATGCGCTCCAGCAGAGGCTGCGGAATGTCGACCGCGGGTAGCACGCAGGACGAATCGCCGGAGTGCACGCCAGCCTCTTCGATGTGCTGCATGATTCCACCGATGACGACATCTTCGCCGTCCGATAAAGCATCGACGTCGACTTCAATCGCATCTTCGAGGAAGTGATCGATCAGCACCGGGCGGTCGTGCGAGTACTCGACCGCCTCTTTCATGTAGCGGATGATCGCCGCCTCGTCATGCGCAATCACCATGGCGCGGCCACCCAGAACATACGAAGGCCGCACCAGTACCGGATATCCGATCTGCCCCGCGCCCGCGATGGCCTCTTCGATCGAGGTGGCCATGACGCCGGGCGCTTGCGGAATCTGCAACTCTTCCAGCAGCTTGTTGAAGTGCTTGCGGTCTTCGGCCAAGTCGATCGACTCGGGCGACGTGCCGATGATCTTCACGCCCGCCTGCTTCAAGGGCAGCGCCAAGTTCAGCGGAGTCTGTCCGCCAAACTGCACGATCACGCCCACTGGCGCGCCCTTCGAGGTCTCGTGCTGGTAGATCGCCCACACGTCTTCAAACGTCAGCGGCTCGAAGTAGAGGCGGTCGCTGGTGTCGTAGTCGGTCGAGACAGTTTCAGGATTGCAATTGATCATGATCGTCTCGTAGCCGTCGTCGCGCAGCGCGAACGACGCGTGGCAGCAGCAGTAGTCGAACTCAATTCCCTGCCCGATGCGATTGGGGCCGCTACCGAGGATGATTACCTTCTTCTTGTCGGTCGGCGCAGCTTCGTCTTCGTCTTCGTAGGTCGAGTAGAGGTATGGTGTGAAGCTCTCGAACTCTGCTGCACAAGTGTCAACGCGCTTGTAGACCGGCATCACGCCGTGTTTCTTGCGCAAGTGCCTCACTTTCTCCTGCCCATCCAGCCTCCAAACCGCGGCCAGACGCCCGTCGGAGAATCCCATGCGCTTCGA
>PMUM01000024.1 GCA_003166855.1 Acidobacteriaceae bacterium
TCTGCGCCGTCTACGCCTTCATGCGCCGCTGCGACGACATCGCTGACGATCCCGCACTCAGCCTTCCCGATCGCCGCCAGAAGCTCGACATTTGGCTCGACGCTCTGCACCGCGCCCAGCAAGGCGAACCTACCGACGACGCCATCCTGCTCGCCCTGACCGACGCCCAGCGCCGCTTCTCCATTCCTGCCGGGCTACTCGACGAACTCGCTACCGGCACTGCCATGGACGTGGAAGAAGCCGAAGCCTCCGCGCAAACCACCAGCGCCCCTGGCCTCACCATCCAGTACAAAACTTTCGAAGACCTCCGCCTATACTGCTATCGCGTTGCATCCGTCGTTGGCCTGGTCTGCATTCACGTCTTCGGATACCGCGACCCCGCCGCCGAGTCCCTCGCCGAGCGCTGCGGTCTTGCCTTCCAGCTCACCAACATCATCCGCGACGTGAAAGAAGACGCCGCCATGGGCCGGATCTATCTCCCGGAAGAAGACCTCGCGAAGTTCAACCTCTCCGCCTCGGAGCTTCTCGCAACGCCAGATCCCGCGCGCTTCCGCCCCGTGCTCGCGCTCGAAGCCGATCGCGCCCGCGAGTTTTACGCTTCCGGCGAAGAACTGATTCCCTATGTCTCCGAAGACAGCCGGCCCGCATTGTGGGTCCTGGTGTCCATCTACCGCCGTTTGCTCGAGAGAATCGCCGAAAAGCAATACGACGTCTTCACCGCCAAAGTCGCCCTCAGCACCTCAGAAAAGCTCCGCATCCTCGGGAAAGGTTTCTTCAAGCGCCTCACATGAACCGGGGGTTGATAGAGTTTCCTTGTGATCCCGAAATCGGGTGCCCTATTTCTCGCGCGCTCTTTGCGCGAGAAGTGGGGATTTTCCGCACTGGGTGCCCCATCCTTCTTTCGCGTTCTCTGCGAAAGAGGGTGGGACGTTGACTGCGAACTAAGAATGTCCCCCACTCCCCAACCCACAGTCGCCATCGCCGGAGGCGGTCTCGCGGGACTCGCCGCCGCCTGCGCCCTATCCGACAAGGGCTTCCGCGTCACCCTCTTCGAGAAGCGTCCCTTCCTCGGAGGCCGCGCTTCCTCCTGGGAACATCCCGGCACCGGAGAAGTCGTCGACAACTGCCAGCACGTCCTCTTTCGCGTCTGCACCAATCTCCTGGAGTTCTACCACCGCATCGGCGTAGCCGACCAAATCCGCTGGTACGACGAAATGACCTTCATCGAGCCCGGCGGCCGCACCTCGGTCATGAAGTCTTCCCCGCTCCCCGCGCCGCTCCACACCGCGCCATCGTTCTTCAATTTCCCGTTCCTCAACGCAGCCGACAAACTGGCAATCGCGCGCGCCTTGGTTCCCTTGACTCTCACCGTACAACGCGACAACGGCAAATCATTTCAGGAATGGCTCGACCGGCACGGTCAAACCCAGAATGCGATCCACCGCTTTTGGAATCCAATCCTGGTCAGCGCCCTCAGCGAAGAACTCGACCTGATCTCAGTCTCGGCCGCTGCGCAGGTTGTCCGCGAGTCCATGAAGTCCCCCGCCGCCCGCGAAATGGGCGTGCCCACAGTCCCCCTCACCGACCTCTACAACAAAGCCGGCGACTACATCCGTGCACGCGGTGGCGTGCTGCACTTTCGTCAACCAATAGAAGGTTTCACGGCGGACGCCTCTCGCGTCCAACTGCAACTCCGAAACCAGCAAGAAAATCGTCAGAATGAAGAGGGTGCCCCACCCTTGTCCCTGCGTAGTTTGCAGGGACAGGGTGGGGATTTTGACTTCCTAATCCTGGCCCTTCCCTTCGACGCGCTAGACAAAGTTCTTCCCGAATCCCCCGAGAGCACGCCCATCCGCGAGCAACTCAGCCACTTCGAAACCGCGCCCATCACCGGCATTCACCTCTGGTTCGACCGCCAGATCTCCGACCTCGACCACGCCGTCCTCCTCGACACCCGCATTCAGTGGATGTTCCACAAGTCCCGCATCCGCCGGCATGCCGCAAACGCCCGGGTGCCCCATCCTTCGCGCATTTTGCAAAAGGTGGGATGGCAAACCACTCGCGCTCGGGTGCCCCATCCTTCGCGCTTTTTGCGAAGGGTGGGATGGTAAACCGCTCGCGCCGCCACGCCGATCAGCCCAAAAGGCTCTCGGCAGACGTGCCTTGTTCCGGACAAACAGGGGCCGCGACGGCCCCTGTTCCCTATTCCCTGCCTCTAGCCCATCGCTTTTTGATGGAGGATCATCCACAACGTTCCGAACTTGTCCCTCACCTGCCCGAACCGGTATGCGAAGAACGTCTCCTCCATCTTCATCAATACCTCGCCGCCCTCCGAAAGCGCAGCGTAGATTCGCTCCGCCTCCGCGCTGCTATCCACCGACAGGGATAGATACGCGCTGCGCATGGGCTGGGCCCCCGGGACATCGGCCCCCATCAGCTGCGTATCCCCCAGGTCGAGCCGCCCGTGGAGCACCTTGTTCTCCATGCCCGGCGGCGTGTGCTTCGCCGCATCCGGCATCTGGCTCCATCGGAAGATGCCCGCGGTCTTCGCGCCCAGGTGNNATTTTCATGGAACCCTGGCAAACGGCTGCCAGGAAATCAAGACCCCGCGCGCATTCTTCCCTTGACACATACCAATTGGTATGCAACCATACCATCTAGGTGGTATGGTTGCAAGTTAGTTGTGAATACTTCCCAAGCAATTCCGCCCCAGCAGCCAGCCCCACACGAGTCCCGGCTCAGGCTGCTCGATGCTGCCCTCCATATCATTCGCTCCAAAGGCTACGCCGCCACTACCGTTGACGACATCTG
>PMUM01000013.1 GCA_003166855.1 Acidobacteriaceae bacterium
GGTCGTCCCTACCGCGACAGCTGTAAACTCTTCTGGCAGTTGGGTGAGAAATCACATGGTAGAAAATCGAACAATTATCAGAAATCCACCCCAATGTAGTTCGTTTCCGCCAGAGAACCTTTTCCGTCTTGTGACTGACCACTAGGCACGCAGTCACATGCAAACCTGCTCAGGTTTATGAGACCTCCCAAGGTGACCACGGCGAATCCGGCTCGAGTCCTAGGGCGAAGAATCGCTCCTAAATCCCGGCGTGTCCGTAAGTTGCAGATAGCAAAACTACAGCAGAGAATCTTCCTGCGAAACGCGCCGTGCGAACTTCGCGTTCGGTCCGGTTTCCATTCGCTATTCGATTCGACTCCAAAGGGCGAATCATTGGCGATTCTGTGGCTGAAAGTGGGCTCAGTCTTAGACGTGTCCATGTCCATCTCGCCGATCAAAGACGCAGCCGGGCACGTTACTAGGGCTTCGGCGATTGCTCGCGACATCACTTTTCGTAATCGTGCCGAAGAACAATTGAGCTGTCAAATAGAAGTCCATACCGTTCTTCTGACTCGTGCAACGCGGCCTCAACCTTCTTGAGAACGGCGAAGGTAACAACGGCAGCCGCTAACGCGGCGAACAGGATCGTGATGGTATGAGAGGTCCAAATTGATGTTTTAGGAATAAACGGCCTGCTTAGCTGCTTCAAAAACAAACATGACGCAGCCAGTAGCCAAAGCCGCTTTTATCGCTTGCATGCGGGTACTTAACGCGGAGTGAGTGGGGAGGATAATTCGTCTAAATCCTTCAAGTCCTGCGGCGAGAAACAGCGCAATCGTTGCACAGCGAAGTGCCCGAATAGAAAGTTTACTGCTTGGACCAAATTCGTCACAAGGGTAGGAAAGTTTTCGTTTGCGCCGATCATTCGTCTTTGTCCCGGCAAACGCCGCTGGGGAGAGAGACTACGACGGAGTAGAGGCAATTGGACGCCCAGTCTCAAGCCGCAGCTAAGTTATTGACTTGACTTGTTCTGCCGGGGTTGGATGGATTTGGAAAGGAATCCGAGTGTACTTGGCGTATACACGGTTCCAGTTTATAGACGGTCTGGGTTGCAGTGCGGCAAGACAATTGGAGCGGCGTCTTCAGCTTGTGGGATCGCAGGAGCGCAGCTATTCCGTTCCTTCTGAGAACAGGCACCAACACCACTCCGGCACTTTCACCAACGAATCGTCTCCCTCCCTCGTGGGATCACAGCAACAACGTTTCTCGGGCCGCTCAGCGCGAGCAACACTTTGGTAATACAAACAACGGGAAATCAATGCGGATGCAAGGCATAGAAGGTCAAGAATGGACAGGGGCGTCATCGTGCCCAACTAAAGACTCGCATATTCCGACCCAGAGCAGCGAGCCCCGAAACTGGCATCTTGAATACTGTGATGTGAGAAAAGGCCCGTCTCGTGAATCAGAAGATATTATTCGTGGACAATGAACCGGTAGCGTTGAACTGCTATAGGCAAATGCTGGAAAGCGAATTCGATATTGCAACCGCTGACAGCGGTGAAGAGGGCTTAGCATTGCTCCGCGATCACGGTCCCTTTGCAGTGGTTATTTCCGACATGCAGATGGCCGGCATGGATGGAGTACAATTCTTGAGGCGCGTGCGCCATGTGGCCCCGAGCGCAGTAAGGTTCTTGCTCACGGGTTATCTCGATGTTAACAGCGCAGCAAATGCGGTCAATGAAGCTGGTGTCTTTCGCCTGCTCGTCAAACCTTGTAAAAAATCTGTTCTGACGGAAGCTATCACCACGGCAATGGCTAGTTACCGCGAGCGGGCAGAAGAGCGAATTCGGATCGAGCTACCGATACGTTTATGCCGGGCCGCCCGAAATGTGAAGCTGCAGTCGGCCCATACCGTCGATATCTCCAAGTCGGGAGCGCGGCTCGCTGGCCTTGAAGAACCGCTCGAACTCGGGGAAGTTCTCAAGGTCGAATGCGGGGACCGGGAGGCACCGTTCCGAGTGGTCTGGATGGGTGCACCGGGTACGGCTAGCGAGGGTCAGGCCGGGCTTGAGTGTCTGGCTATGAATGCGGACCTCTGGACGTTGGACCTGCGTCAACTGGAGGATGGTAAACCTTTGATGCGTGCTCGCGCCGTCCAGCGCGGGCTCCTGCCTCAGGAGAAACCACCACTAGCCACCCTCGACTACGAGGGAAACTGCGCTCAGGCACGCACGATAGGGGGAGACTACTACGATTTTCTCGACATGGGCTCGGGGGAAGTCGGGTTCGTATTGGCGGATGTCGCCGGAAAAGGCATCGCGGCTGCCTTGCTGATGGCAAGTTTGCAGGGAAGTCTTCACAGCCAGTACAGCACTGGCTCGAAAGATATCCCCCAATTACTCGCCTCGGCGAATCGCCACTTCTACAAGCACACGGCGAAAGACCGCTATGCCACTTTGTTTTTCGGGCGGTACAGCGATGCCACACGAACTCTGCAATATGTCAATTGCGGGCACAATCCTCCTGTGCTGCTGCGCAACGGAGGTGCGGTTGAGAGACTGGACGCGACCGCGACGGTACTTGGCTTGTTCTTGGATTGGCACTGTTCCGTGGCCGAAGTTCGGCTGGAAACTGGAGATGTGTTGAGCATCTATACCGATGGGATCACAGAGACAATTGGTCATGGTGGAGAAGAATTCGGCGAAGCGCGTCTTTTGGACACACTTCGGAAGAACCGGGACCTTGAGGCTTCGTACATATTGCAAAACGTGCAGGACGCGGCCGGACAATTCAGGTTCGGGGAACAAGAAGACGATCTGACGTTGGTGGTCGCTCGTGCCCTATAGTGTTGCCCAACACGTTCCCATCGTTAGCTCCGATTGTCCGGTGTAAGTCCGCTAGGATAGGTTATCCGCATCTCTACGCGGCTCTAATTGAGTCCGGGGAGCACAATTTTAGGAGGCTGCATGCGACAACACCTGACTTAAGGGCCACCGGGGGGCGGGGGCTCTGGGACCTTTGAAACGCAAGGCAGGAATGTCGGAATCCGCTGTTAGTGAAGGCACAACACACTTTGCCGACAGAATTGGCTAGTCTTGACTCTTTACGTACTCGACTCCATATTCGGTTAAAGCGTTGTTGATCCTGCGGGATCGGACTATGCGACCGGCCACGAAAATGTTCGCTGCACCCTCTGTGTACGGGACAGCAACCTGCATCCAGCTGTCCTCGCGGTAAGTCCGCGAACTACGGAAACACATTCCTCCGCGTGAGATGTTCATCACCTCAACGATGTCTGCGCGGGGGCCAACGGGACCAACGCATGCAACGGTCTTCATGTTGATGCGCCCATGTTTTCGCTTTTCTGACTTCTTTCCAGACCCGAGGGATTCCTGCGCACTGGTCTTATCCGGAACCTGCTCCCACATCGTGTTGGCAGAGCATACTTGGCATTTGCGCGTAAGATGATGCGTGATTTGAAAAACGGAGAGCTCCACCTCGTTGAGGGCAGTCACTTCACAGTTTTGGCACGCAGCGCACTTGAGAAGTACGCGCACGGGGCTTTGTTCCAGTTCCTTTTGTTGAGGAAACCGAATACCCCAGAAGTTGTCGCCCTGTTCAAGCACTTCGACGCCATAAAGGTTGCCTTCGGAGCGAATGCCAGTCTGCCCCACTACGCGACCGACCGCTTCCTCGCCGCTGCCCATTCTTTGGAAGCGAATCTTCTGGCCGGGGGCCAGTGATCGCTTCAAAAGCAGACAGCACCCGCTGCGGCTGACATTCACAGTCTGCACTACCTCGCTGAAGTGTTCACCCCTAACATCGGTTGATGAGATTTGTACGCTGATGGAGATGGAAATGCGGTCGCCCTTGCGAGGAGCTGAGACGGTTGCTTCTTGGACTGCCATGTCCTAAAGCGTAGGAGAACGGATCACGATCTGTCAGTGATGGCGTTCCACCCACGGTTACGCTGGTAACATTTGGAGAGTTGCTTAGTTCAGACGGGCTGCTTCCTGCCAAGGAACACGGCGGGCAGCCTATCCCCGATGATTGGACAACCATCTCGCACTACCGCATCGTCGAGAAGCTCGGGGGCGGGGGGATGGCGCGACGGTTGTGAATGTAAAAGAGATATTTCGCAGTCTCCGCATGGGTTTGCTTCGGATTTACAGCGCGATCAAACTTCCGTCCGTATCTTGATACCTAGTGCCAACACTGGAGGAATAAATATGAAGTGGATTCGAACCGCCGCAATGATAACCTCCTGCTGCGTGCTGGTGTTAACCACGATCAGCAAGGGCCAACAAACACCGCAGAAACCACAGCCCGTAACGCCGAGACCACAGTCTCTAACAAAGTCGTTTTCTGTTAATGGCAAACCTGTCCAGACATCGCTTCAGATTGACAATCGAACCTACATTGCACTCGACGATCTCACATCTAGTTTGGATGGGTCTCTTACCAAGAGGGCAACCACCATTGATCTCACCGTCCCAGTCGGTAATTGCAGTCACAACGCTGGCAGTTCCGATGCAGTGAATGGTGCCGGAATGGTAAAGGGTACCTTTACTTATTACTTCAATGAAAACTACGGAAATCGCCCAGATGTGGGAGCGAAGGTTTGGATCATCAAGGGAGAGAACATAAGTATTCCGGAAAGCGACTGGGTTTTCGGTGACTCGCGATCAGAGCTATTATTGGAGGATGACAGAAATCAAAAGATAAACCTGCCCATCTCGCTCGCCCCGTCGTAGGATATAAGTTGTTGGCAGACCCGGCATTCTGCCGAGCCTGACCCACTGTCTGCGAGTCAGTCCCATCTTGCCCTCGACCGCATCATGCAACACCATCTCTGGAACCGACATCTCGTGTGCCAGCGTGTCGTAAGGCAGTTTGAGATACGTGATTGTTTCTTGCATCAGCTTGCTCACATATTGGCCCAGAAACATCAGGGTCAATGGCGAATCGGACGGCGGCAACGAGGATGAGTGCGTCATGGCTCAAAGGCGTGTACTTCCAGAACTGTGTGGTTTTATTCCACGCGCCTACTCTATTGTTGCCTCTCGTCCGGCAAGAAACAACGGCACGTCGGTGTTCGCCGCGCACGACGGACGTAACTGGCGTCCGGCCCACGCGAGCGGAAGAATGTATCTATGGATCGATTCGGTGACCCGATGCCAACGCTCACAGATACCACCTTGACCATCAGATGCCCCCATTGCACGGTCGGCATCGAGTTCAGACCAATGATCGCGCATAAAGACGGTCGGTTCGTCTGCCGTGACTGCGCCCACACCGTGCGCCCCGGAGTTCCCGAATACAGGTGCTCCTGCCGCCACTGCCTGAGGCTGGCACGTGGAGACGATGTTGACGGGTGGATCAACTCTCCCGCAAGCGATTTTTCCACAGAAATGTCCTAAAGGTTTCTCTGATCCGGTCGATGGCCTTCTTTAGGAGGCACCATGACCGACGCCAAGTCTCTCGTCCCTGCCGCTCTGTATCTTCGGATGTCAACCGAACATCAGCAGTACTCGCTCGAAAACCAGTCCATGGCAATACGGAAGTATGCAGACTCCCGAGGGTTCGAGGTTGTACAGACGTATTCCGATGCTGCCAGAAGCGGTCTAGTTCTCAAACGCAGGGCGGGTCTTCGCCAACTCCTGCAAGATGTCGTTGCCGGAAGCGCTCCCTATAGAGTGATCCTCGTCTACGATGTCAGCCGTTGGGGACGGTTTCAGGACACAGACGAATCGGCGCACTACGAGTTTCTATGCAAGTCGGCAGGCATTCCGGTGCACTACTGCGCGGAGACCTTCGCCAACGACGGCAGCCTGCCAAGCCTCATCATGAAGGCGCTCAAGAGAACCATGGCGGGAGAATACAGCCGCGAATTGGGGGTGAAAGTACTGGCAGGGCAGAAGCGGCTGGCTGGGCTCGGGTTCAAGCAAGGAGGAATGCCCGGTTACGGTTTGCGGCGGCTGCTAATTTCAAATGAAGGACATCCGAAACAGCCACTCGCCTATGGCGAGCGAAAGAGTCTTGCCACTGACCGTGTAATCCTCATACCCGGCTCAGCGCATGAAGTGCAGGTCGTTCGGGACATCTACCGGATGCTCATCTCGGATGGCATGTCCATTTATGCCATTGCAGGTGAGCTAAACCGCAGGGCTATTGGCTACCACGGCGGCTCCAGATGGACGCACTACACGGTTGCCGATGTTCTCACGCGCCGAAGTACGCCGGATTCAATGTGTATGGCCGGACGACAAGCAGACTCTACACTCCGACGGTTAGGCTTCCAAGATCGGAGTGGATTCTTACGCAGGGGGCCTTTGAGCCAATCGTGGATCAAGCAACGTTCTTTCAAGCGCAGCAAATCCTCGCAGACCGCACGACTAACAAATCGGATGAGGAACTGCTCAACAGCTTAAGGTCCCTACTTGCCCGAGAAGGCAGACTGTCTCTCCGACTAGTCAAAGATTCTCCAGATGTTCCCTCGCCCTCCACTTACCGACTACGGTTTGGGAGTTTGCGGCGAGCATACGAATTGATCGGATACGGTCGCCCAGAACAGTTCGGTCCGATTGACCTGCGCCGTCGAACCCAAGCTCTCCGAGAGGAGCTTATAGCGAGCCTAGTGAAATTGTTCCCGAATGACGTATCGGTTGTTCGCCGGGGCGGAAGATGGCGCAGCCGATTGCGGCTCAGGAGCGGGAAGATCGTCTCGGTTCTAGTTGCTCGATCAATAAAGGCATGGAAAGAGACAGTTCGTTGGCAAATTGATCCCCTCCGGCAAGAGCGAAAATACGTAACGCTGCTAGTGTAGTGCGTCACAA
>PMUM01000020.1 GCA_003166855.1 Acidobacteriaceae bacterium
GCAAGCGACTGTTGTGCGCTACAGCTGCATAGTACCGGACGAAGCCGCCGAACCGCCTTCACGGGGGGCAAAAGCAAACGGCGTACCCTCGCGGGAGAACCAAACCATATGCTACCCCGGTCTCACCTCTTCGCTTCGCTGTGAAGATTACTTGTTCAGAGATTCCTTAGGAGTTGCCTATATGTTTGCACGCAATGTGTCTTTCCATCTGAAGTCGAATATGTTGTTCGATTACACGCGAGCTTTTGAAAAAGACGTCCTGCCGTTGCTTCGTAAGCAGAATGGCTTTAAGGACGAAATCACTTTCGCCGGTCCCGGCGGAGTTGATGTGATCGCGATCAGTCTGTGGGAAAACAAGAAAGATGCCGACAACTACAACACCAATACCTATCCGCAAGTATTGAAGACGCTGGCAAGATTTATCGAGGGAACGCCCCAGGTTCATACCTTTGACGTTGTCACCTCGACCCTCCAGCAGCACGAACTCGTGACCGCGTAAAAGTCACTCTGAGTTGGTTGGGCACGAGGAGACGGAGTTACTTCCGCCTTCTCGTGCCACCAAACGGCATGAACTTGATCGCGCCAAGGAGGCTAGCGATGCACCTAGCGCTTCAAAACGCAGAAACTATCAATCGGCTGGTAGAACAGGGCGAATTCCTTCTGAAGGGTTTCCATGATGTGCACCAGAAAGACCCCAAGGGGGTGGAAACGGAGTTCGCGCGTGGCGAACTGGTGGGTTGGCGCAGCACGTTACACACCTTGTATCGGGACTGCGCTGAAGACATCGTTAACCGCGTTATCACTCGGACACGCTTGACCATTCCCGACGGCGAAGTCCCAATCGGTGCCACTCATACTTAAAATAATGGCATTACCCTGATAAGGTGATAGGGGTTAGCCCCCATGAGTCGCAAGTGCGTCTCAAAAACAGCAAAGGACGGAGAGAGCGGCATAGCCATGTCAACCATTGAGGAAGTAAGAGCAGCCGAGAAGAAGGTGCAAGAGGTTCTGGAGGCCCTCAAGAAGACCGGTGCGCAATATGCGAACGACCTTGGCACTGAGTTAAAGAACGCGACTGACGAGTACGCAAGGGCAGTTCGTGAATTAAGTTCAAAGTTGAGAACAAAAGCCCGCCGTGTGGCGGGCTAAATGCGACGGAGGACTTGGGGGAGGACTAAACGCCCACAATAGTCTCCGGCGCACACAATAGTCTCCGGCATCGCTTGACTCCGTGTCTGTGTCTCCCATCACGTCGACGGTGATAACTGCGGTGATAACTTACGTTACCAGGCCATAGCGCTCAGAACCCAGTCGCCGGGGCAGATGAGCGCTATAGGGATTTTTCACCAACTGAGGGTGCGGTAGCCTAAACTGCATAGCAAATGGGAAAAATCATGAGATGCTTCATCACGGCTTCGATGTTCGGCATGTGCTTTGTTGTTTGTGGTGCCTCCGCTCTTTGTCCTAAAGCTCTTTCCTTTCTGCGCCAGGAGGTCGACACCAGCACACCGCAGACTGCGACTCAGGCGATTCCCGGGCCTGTTGCTGACTTTGAGCTCAAGATCGACCCCGCGAAGGGGTTCTTAGTTCGAAGAAAGGGAACGTCGGAGTGGATAGAGAGTTCGAGGTTAAGCGAACCAGTCGTCGTGGGTTTCTTGGATGGAACAAGCAAGATCTATGCGGCGTCAAAAGCCGTCAAGCCGCCCAAGGCAAAGCATACGGAGGATGCGAACTTCCCCGAACCCGAGAGAAAAGTGGGAGAAACAGGCCGAGCACTTTTGCACATCATTGTGGACGATCGAGGATCCGTGCGTCAGCCCACGGTTGATGCCAGTACAAATCCTGAGTTCGCAAAAGCGGCCATTGACGCCGTCAAGAAATGGACTTTCGAACCTGCAAGGCTCAATGGGCAGCCAGTAGCAGTGCTCATCAGGATCGAGATGCAACTGAGGTAACCAGCCATAGCACTCAAACCCCAAGGGACATGATGAGTGTAATAGGGATTTTTCGCCACTTGAGACAACACCCTAGCGGTGGCGGCTCGTATAACTTCCTGTTGGCCGACAAACCGGAAGTTGACGGATCGTGGCTGCATTCTTGTCACACGACAAGAGGAGATCCGGACCTCGTACCCAGTTTGTAGTTGTGTCATGGCCCGAGGAACGATCATTTGACGCGGATAGAAAAGTGAGCAGTAGTGCACAGACTCGGCCAGTGCCTCCGTGGAACCCTTGCATCGATGCGACGCCGCTCAAATCCGCGCCCGTGAGCCTCTCGCCGTACCGGGGCAGTAAAAAGGATGAGCGGGCAGAAGGAGGCACAATGCGTACTACGGTTGCTATTCGCTCGTTGCTATTTTCGTTTGCCTTGCTGGTTTTTTCCCACGGTGCATTCGCTCAAATCGGGGTCGGCATTTCCGTGAATTTCGGCCCCCCGGCACTTCCCGTTTATGAGCAGCCAATCTGTCCCGACGACGGCTACCTATGGACACCCGGGTACTGGGCCTATGAGGACGACAATGGCTACTACTGGGTGCCCGGGACGTGGGTCGAGGCACCCCAGGTCGGCTTTCTCTGGACTCCAGGTTATTGGGGCTGGGGAGGCAGCGCGTTCCTTTTCCATGAAGGATATTGGGGACCAGAGGTGGGCTTCTACGGCGGCATCAACTATGGCTTCGGCTACGGTGGTGTTGGTTATGAAGGCGGCCGCTGGGAAGGTGGTCACTTTTCCTACAACACTTACGTGAATCACGTGAACACCACCATCATTCACAACACCTACAACACCAGGGTGACGAATGTGTCCGAAACTCACGTCAGCTACAACGGTGGTACGGGTGGTGTGGAAGCGCGTCCCACCTCGCAGCAAGAGTCCTACGCTAACCAGCACCACGTCGGTCCGGTGGCCGCGCAGACGCAGCACGTTCAGGCGGCGCGGAGTAATCCCGAGCTGCGTGCTTCCGCCAACCAGGGCAAGCCGCCCATCGCGGCTACGGCCAAACCCGGAGATTTCAAAACTGGCGTTGTGGCCACCAGACAAGCAGGCGGCGAATATAAGGCTCCTCCGGCGAACGCCGCACGCGGCAATGAAGCGCGTCCTGCAAATGAAGCGCGTCCCAGCACGGAAAGTCGGCCAGAAAATACTACGGAAGCACGGCCCAACACCAAGAATCACGCCAGCGAATTGCAGCCGCACACGTTCACGCCGCCAAACACGGGCAACGCCGCAACCGACAAGAAGTATCAGCAGCAACAGGACAAGCTAACTGCCAAGCAAGCGCAGGATCATCAAAAACTCCAGCAGCAGCAGGAAAAAGAACACCAGCAAGCCACCAAGAAAAACTACAACGACGCGCAAAAACAGCCGATGGAGCAGCGCCACGCTCAACAAACGCAACAGCTTGAGCAAAAGCATGCCACTCAGCAGAAGCAGGTGGAGCAGCGCCAAGCGCCGCGCCAAACTGCACCGAAGCCGGAGAGCCGTCCTCCCGCGGAAAAGCCGCATTGATTGCGTCGCAGGCAGGGCTGGATAGACGCGGTCCTTGCAAAGTCAAAAAAACAAACGGGCTGGTAACGATGCGTCGCATCGCTGCCAGCCCGCTTTTTATTTTCCGAACGTCGTGAGGATTCCCATTGGGCGAGTAACGGGCTAACCGGAAGTAGTCAGTGTCAACTGACGCTATCAGGCCATAGCGCTCAAAACCCCCAGCCCAGAACGAAGCGCACCCGTTTTTTGCAACGTCCAGCCGGTCTCCGTCGTCCCAAATGCTGCGGCATGGGAGGCCGTCGCTATGGGCAAACAGAGAATCAAGCCGAACTACCGTCGCCGAGTGCTTAGGCTGCCGGATCTGGATCATTGCAGATTGGCAGTGCTCAACAGCCTCGGCTCGCCAGCCTCGCGCCGCGTCTATGAATACGCCATCAATCAATTCATTGCCTGGTACTGCTCCGAACCCCGGCTGGCATTGAACCGGATTGTAGTCGTGCGCTACCGCATGCACCTGGAATCACGCGGTCTAGCGGCCAACACCATCAACCAACAACTCGCAGCCGTGCGCCGCCTTGCTCACGAGGCCGCCGACTCGGGCTTGCTGAGTCCCGAGTTGGCTGCGGGGATCAGCCGAGTGAAGGGAGTCAAGCAACTCGGGTTTCGCTCCGGCAACTGGCTGAGTGCAGAGCAAAGTTCAGAGGTGCTCAAACATGCTTACGGCGATACCATGCGTGCCAAACGAGACTTTGCGATGCTGGCCATGCTGTTCGGATGTGGCTTTCGCAGATCGGAACTAGTGGGTTTAGAAATGGATGAGGTGCAGATGCGCCAAGGTCACTGGGCAGTCGTAGACCTGATCGGCAAGGGCGGGCACATCCGCACTGTGCCCATTCCACAATGGGTCAAGGCGGCACTCGATCAGTGGGTTGCGGCAGCGAAGGTCACGGAGGGAAGAATCTTTCGAGCGGTAGCCAGAGCGGGAAAGGTATGGGGAGAAGGCCTGTCCCAGAATGTCGTGTGGTATGTAGTCAAGGGCTGCTGCGAGAGAGCGGGCTTGGAACATATTGCGCCGCATGACTTGCGGAGAACCTGTGCGAAGCTGTGCCATACCAGCGGCGGCGAACTGGAGCAGATTCAGTTCCTGCTGGGGCATGCATCCGTGCAGACAACGGAACGCTATCTCGGCTGCAAACAGAATCTCGGCCATCCGGTAAACGACCTTTTTGACCTCAGAACGGACGGGCGGCCGCATGAAAACGATGGTGAATCTGCCCCAGTGAAATCCTCCGACCCGGTAGAAAAAGCATCGCGACAAGGAATAGAATGCCGCCACGGAGGATCGGAACATGACCAGCCCGTCTGCGATCCAAGACAGCTATCCCTACCAGAACGAACCGATCTGGTCGAGGTCAGAAAAGGCCCTCGCACGCAAAGCCTTCGAC
>PMUM01000363.1 GCA_003166855.1 Acidobacteriaceae bacterium
TTGGCTGCCCCCCAGGGATTCGAACCCCGATAACCTGCTCCAGAGGCAGGTGTCCTAGCCGTTGAACGAGGGGGCAGTTCCTTGCTTGCAGCCGAAGCTGCAAGCGCACTTTCATTTTATGGTTGAGAGCGAGGCGGGGTCAACCGAAACCGATTATCCAACGCGGCACATCGACGTTCGCAAAGAGCGGATTTCGGTAGTGGGCTGTTTTGAGTTTCTTAGCCATCAAACCTTGCGTGACTCCCCGCGATGAAAGCTGGTCTCACAGATCACGCTTGGAGTCTGGAGGAATCGGTGGGACTATTGGATCGGTCCAATGTCTCTGTCGCTGCTTAGTTTTGACATCCCGTGGCTGGACATCATGTGCTTGGCTATTGCAATCACCCTCCTCGAAGGGGCGGTAACTGGCCGGGGAACAACTCGCGGTCGTCATTGGCCAGTAGCGGCATGGCTGCGTCCAATATTCGCCATATTCGACTTTGCCGCTCTCGCCTTCGGATTGACTGACCTGTTTCGAAGGCTCTCAAAATGAAAAGATTTCAAAACAGCCCCCTACCTGATTTCACTTCTGCAAGCCCGACTCTCTTGAAGCGGTAGAATCGGATGATTGTATTTTCCCAACAGGAGCAGTCATGGCTACCACCCTCGATTCCATTCACCCCGCCGCGGAGTATGCCGAGATGGCCCGCCGTCCGCTGGAGGCCGAGCAGTGTGCGCTGGTCGTGATCGACATCCAGGAGAAACTGCTGCCGCCGATTTTTCAGAAAGAGCAACTGGTGCGGAACGCACAGCTTTTGATCCGCGCCGCCACGATCCTGAAGATTCCAACGCTGGTCAGCACCCAGTATGCGAAGGGGCTCGGAGGAACCGTGCCTGAGATCGGTTCCCTGCTGGCCGGGACCAAAGCGATCGACAAAACACTATTCTCCTGCTTCGGCAGCGCCGTGTTTTGCAGCCTCCTCAAGCGCCTGCCGGGAAACCGCAATACACTGTTGCTCTGCGGGATGGAGAGCCATATCTGCGTGACGCAAACCGCGCTGGGAGCGCTACGCGAGGGATATTTGGTTCACGTAGCGTCGGACGCTGTCAGTTCACGCGCGGAGTGGAACTGGAAGATCGGCCTCGAACGCATGCGAGCGGCGGGCGCAGTGATCTCGTCGACCGAGATGATGATTTATGAACTGATGCGGTCGTCTTTGTCAGCGGCCTTCAAAGAACTGCTGCCGCACTTGAAGGGTTGAGAAGCCCCTTCCGGTATAAGATGGAAGCGTCCGGCTGATATCAAGGATCTCCTTGCGCAAACTGTTCGCGTGCTTCTGTCTCGTGGCTGTGTTGCTTGCCGCGTTGACGCCTGTTTCTGCCGGCCTGTTCTGGGCCATTCTCGTTCCACTCTTATTCGTCGTCGGCGCGGTCTCTATCGCTTGGTCCGAACGGCAACCGGACGAAAGTGGAATCCCTACCCTCGCGTGCCCGCCCGTTGTTGCCTCGCGACCTCCTCCGGTCGCTGATCCGCTGATCTGAAGTAGCTCAAATAAAACCAACTTACAAGATCAGGCAAGGGTCCCGGCCGCAGAATGCGTTCTTTGCGCTGCGGCCCGGGTGCCCGCCGGGGAGGATGTCGTGTCTATCAAGCGCCGGCTGCGCATGCTGCTGTTGTGTCTTCCGCTTTTGATGGGGGCAGGTTTCGGGATGCCGATGCGTCCCGAAGAAATTGAGGAATTGATGCACAGCGCCAATCAACAGACGATTACCTACACGATCCCCGGAGACAGGGAAACGGCGGATGAGACGATCCGGAAACTGACCGAAGGAGAACCCTAGCCGCTATTCTTTCTTCTTCACCCGGACCACCGTGATCTTCGCGAAGCCTTCCTCAAACGCTGGCGCCTTTAGCTTGGCAGCCATGCGGCGCATGATGTCTTCGGGAACCACGCGATCACGGCGCTGATGGCGCTCAACACAGATGTCGAGCGGAACATCGAAGAACACGGCGTGGACTTCGTAGTTGTAATCCTTGGCCAGCTTGATCCAGTGCTGGCGCTCCTGCGGCGTCAGGTTCGTGGCGTCCACGTAATTCATGGGACGCTTGGCGATGAGCCGCGCCTTGAGCATGGATCGCAGGTTGGAAAACACCAGATCCTGAAAGCGCTGTTCGCGCACGTCGTCAAACAGAAGCGAGCGAATCAAGTCGCTGGAAAGCGGGACCACATTGTGGCGCTTGAACCACGAACTCTTGCCGGAACCCGGGAGCCCGATCGCAAGAACGACGATGCCCTTCGGCGGACGCGCCGCTGCTGCGGGCGCGGCGGCCGGAACGCGGGGCGCTTGCGGCGCGGCCTCAGCTTCGGGTTCAGCTGTTTCCAGAGCTCGTTCTTCGGTCGCTCCGTCTTCCGGCGCCGCTTCCTCCGACCCCGGCAGGTCGGGGACAACGCCCTTCGCGGCAGCGGGAGTGAACGCCTGTGCGACGGCTTGCTCGCGACCGCGCCCACCGCGCCCGCGGCCACCGCGGCGACGGCGTCCACGTCCGCGCTGGCCTTCACCACCAGCGGACGAACGCGACTGCCCGACAGCGCCCGCCGATTCCTCGCGAGGGGGTTGCGCTTCAAACTCGGGTTCAGAGGCTGTAGGAACTTCTGCCTCATTCGGACTCGACTCGTGACGCCCAGATTCAATGTGAGTTGGCGCTGCCGGTGTGCTCGGGACTTGCTCCGCATCGAAATAAGCCGGCTGCAGTGGCGGAGGCGCCGCCTGACTTCCCTGCTCCGGGGCTTTCTTCTTGCGGCGCTGCAATCGATCTTTCATCCATTTACGCATGTTCAGGCTTGTAACACATAAAGCGTGATCGGAGCAATTGGCGGAAACGGGCTGCGTACCAGAGACGACAGGAGATGCAAGGGCTGGAGTCACCTGGGCCAGACCGTGACGCGCAAGAAAACTGCTCCGAACGACAGGTTTTGCAATAATCGTTCAGGAGCGAGAAGGTGAAATAGGATGGAACTTCCGGACGACGTTGTGCGCTGGGTTTCACTACATTTCAACGAGGCAGAAAGAGAACAGGCCCTGGCAAAACTGCAGTCTGCTGAGATTCACACGAGTGAACCTGCGAGCCCACGTCTTTTGCGGTGCGTGGCTTTTAGCTCTCGCGGCAATCTGAAGCTTCTCGATCAACAGATAAAGAAACTCGGGAGAGACTTTCGTGATGTAATCATGGGAGCTGAGTACACGCTCGACGCAGGTAAGCCCGTGCGTGTGCGAGATTTTAACAAGCCTATGGATGCTCCGAGTGTGACTCCCGGCAGGCCGAGCGCGATTCCCGACCCTCTACGAGGTAAGAAATATATCTCCCTCACAACACTTCGCAAAACCGGCGCGGGAGTCGCTACTCCCGTGTGGTTTGGCGAGGAAGATGGGAAACTTTACGTGATGACGCGCAGCGACATGGGGAAGACAAAGCGGATTCGCAACAATCCGCAAGTGCGCGTGGCTCCGTGCACCATTCGTGGAAAAGTGACTGGACCGGAGTTTCCCGCGATAGCGCGCATTCTGCCGCCAGAAGAACACGCCCGGGCTCGCCAGGCAATCAACCGCAAGTATTGGATGGCACGGATTCCGTTGGTCTGGGCGCGAACTGACACGTATATTGAAGTCAGCTTTGAATAAAGCAAGGTTTCAAAGTCTTAAGGTTTCAAAGTTCACGAGTTTTGTTGTGACCTTGAAACCTTTGAGACTTTGAAACTTTGAAACCTTTCCTTCCTTACCACTCGCCGTTCGTCAGATAGTCGTGAATTGACTTCGCCGCCCGCCGCCCGGCGCCCATCGCCAGAATCACCGTGGCGCTACCCGTCACGATGTCCCCTCCCGCAAACACGCCCTTGCGCGTCGTGCGTTGCGTTTCCTCGCTCGCCTGAATGTACCCCCGCTTATTCGTGCCTAATCCCGGTGTAGTACTCTGCACGATCGGATTAGCGCTGGTGCCGATCGCGATGATCGCCACCGACAGCGGCAGGTCGAACTCCGAGCCCTGCATGGGCACCGGGCGCCGGCGACCGGACGCATCCGGCTCGCCCAGTTCCATGCGGACACAGCGCGCAGCGGTGAGCCATCCCTTGCCGTCCGAGAGGAACTCGACCGGAGCCGTCAACATCTGGAAGTCGATCCCTTCCTGGCGCGCGTGGTGAACTTCTTCGGCACGGGCCGGCATCTCCGCGTCGCTACGGCGATAGATCACATACGCCTTGCGTGCGCCCAGACGCAGAGCGGACCGAATCGCATCCAGCGCCGTATTGCCTCCGCCGATCACGGCCACGTCTCTTCCCTGCAGATCGAGCATGGGCTCGTCGTAAGTCGGGAACTTGTAGGCCTTCATCAAGTTGATGCGCGTCAGGAATTCATTGGCGGAATAGACCCCGTTGAAATGCTCGCCGGGAATATTCATAAACTGCGGCAGCCCCGCGCCAGTGCCGATGTACACCGCGTCGTAGCCCTCTTCCTCGATAAGTTCATCGATGGTCACGGTACGGCCGACAACCACGTCGGTCTCAAACTCAACTCCCATCTCGCGCATGTAGTCGAGTTGCTCGCGGATGATCTGCTTGGGCAGGCGGAACTCGGGAATGCCATACACCAGCACGCCTCCGAGTTCGTGCAGCGCTTCGAACACGCGCACATTGTGGCCTTTCTGGATGAGATCGCCGGCAACTGTCAGCCCCGAGGGCCCGCTGCCGACCACGGCAACTTTCTTTCCTGTCGGCCGAACGCTCGGCACCACATGCGTTCCCATGCGCTTTTCATAGTCCGCGACAAAGCGTTCCAAATAGCCAATGCCTAGCGGCTTCACCTTCTTCGACAACAGACACTTGCCTTCGCAGTGATCTTCCTGCGGGCAAACGCGTCCAGTCACGGCGGGCAGAACATTGTCCTCACGAATCTTCGCGGCCGCGCCGAGGAAGTCACCAACTACGATCAGCTCGACGAATTCTTTGACCTTCACACCGACCGGGCAGTTGTCGGTACACGTGGGTTTGGCACACTCCAGGCAACGCAGGGCCTCTTGCTGAGCCAGTTCCGGACTGTAGCCGAGATTTACTTCGTTGAAATTGTGGGCGCGCTCCTCAGCGGCCTGCTCGGGCATCAGTTGGCGCGGCACCTTCATCCGCTCCTTCATAGGCAAGGGGTTGACCGACTTCTTCACGGTGGGGCTCATCGTTGCTCTCCTTGCCGTCCGGTCGGAATTGCGACAACGGCGGCTTCCACTTCTCGATTCGCCGATTCTGTCCGGCAGCGGTGGTAGTCCGCGAGCGAGCGCTGCTCGGCGTCGCGGTACATCGAGTTGCGTTGCACCAATACTGCGAAATCGACCTTGTGCGCGTCGAACTCGGGGCCATCGACACAGGCGAACTCACTCTTGCCATCGATCAAAACGCGGCAGCCGCCGCACATTCCCGTGCCATCGATCATGATCGGATTCAGGCTGACGACGGTGTGGATGTTTTCCTTGCGCGTCATCTCGGCGACCGCCCTCATCATCACGATGGGACCCACCGCCACAACCATGTCGATGCGCGTACCGTTCTCGATCAACTGGCGTAGCTTGTCGGTGACGAACCCCTTGTCGGCATAGCTGCCATCGTCGGTAGTGATCATTAACGCGTCGCTCACCGCCCGCATCTCTGCCTCGAGGATGACCAATTCCTTGTTGCGCGCGCCCACGATCGAAATCACGCGATTCCCAGCTCGCTTCAGAGCGGCGGCCGTGGGATAAGCCATTGCCGTCCCGACCCCGCCGCCGATCACGACCACCGTGCCGTAGTTCGCGATCTCGGAAGGCTTCCCCAGCGGCCCGACCACATCAAGAATCTGATCACCGGTATTCAGCGAGTTCAGCAACTGCGTCGTCTTTCCCGCCGATTGCACGACGATATTGACCGTGCCTCGCTCCGGATCGGAGTTCTCAATGGTCACCGGGATGCGCTCGCCCTCTTCGTAAATGCGAAGAATGACGAACTGTCCGGGCCTCTGTTTGCGAGCAATGCGAGGCGCCTCGATGACGAAGCGTTTGACTCCGGGCGCGAGGAATTCTGCGTGGATGATTTTGAACAAGTGGCCCCCAGGCGTGAGAAATGACGGCTTCCTCACTAGACGATTGTGTTCGGAGGCCGATGGGGAGGCTGTGATTGAGATCACAGTTCCCTGTGCGGACGATTTCTGGCAAAGTGCGGATTTGTTGCAAGTTCCTGCAAACTATGGGTTTTATCGCATTTTCGGTGAATCCTGCCGAAGCGGCGCACCGCACAAAAAGCGCCGTGTGTCACTCACCCAGAGGCTCAATCCGCAGAACCTGTTTGTCTTGCGGAGCAGCTTGCTGAAAGGAAAAAAGCCCGGACCTTGTTCGGTCCGGGCTTCGAGTCGCTGACTGCCGAGGCAGCAGCGAAACCCTGTAAGACATCACTTGATAGTCAGGGTGAGAATCGCAGTTTGTGTCACGCCTCCGCCCTTAGCGGTGATCGTGATCGTACGGGATCCAGTCTTGGCAGTTGCAGCCACCTTGACTTGCATCCCGGCGTGTCCCGAGCCTGGCGCCGCGATGGTGCTGGGGTTGAACGTCACCTTCACGCCGTTGCCTTGTCCAGACGCCGTCAACGAGATCGCCGCGTTAAAGCCGCCGGAGACTGCCGTGGTGATCTTCGACAGTCCTGTGGCACCCCGAGCTACGGTCAAGGTCTTGGGCGAGTCGGTCACCGTGAAACTGCCAGTCGTCCCGGTAACTGTCAGGGTGACCGTAGTGGTTTCCGTGGTGCTGCCGGAGGTTCCAGTCACCGTGATGGGATAGGTACCGGGTACCGTGGTTGCGCCCACCGTTATCGTCATGGTGGAGGTACCCGTACCGGTAATGGACGTTGGGTTGAAGGCTACGGTCACGCCTGTTGGCTGGCCGCTCGCCGACAAAGTAACTGCAGAATTAAATCCACCGGTCGTCGTACTGGTGATGGTGGAGGTTCCGGCGCTGCCTTGCGCCACCGAAACTGTATTCGGCGAGGCGGAAAGGCTGAAACCGCTGGTCTGAGCTCCGGCCAGTACATCGATCAAAGCCGCCTGTGGGCTGCCGATGCCGGTCGCCAGATCGTACCCTACAGTCGCGCCGAGAGTGTTACCTCCAGTGAGGATGTCGTGGAAGTCGGAGTCGTAGGACGAACTCGAGTAGGCTGCGTAGAGAGCCGGGTTGACGAAGCCGAGAACCGGGTTCCCGTTCGCCACGGCCTGTTGATTGACCAGAGCCAGGAAGCCGGCCCACATCGGCGCCGCAAAACTGGTTCCACCGTACAGGTTTTCCGTGCAGGCAGTTTGGTCGGCGCAAACGTAGAAGGTGAAATTCGCGTTGGCCGAAACATCGGGGCCGTTGCGCAGGGTTTGGGAACACTTGGCGCAGCCTGCGGCCGCGGTCACCTGCCAGGAGGGAATGGCGAAATTATTTAGCGTAATGCCGCCGCCACCGTCCACCCAGCCCGTCTCCGTACTCCAGGCGCCACCCGCACCGGTTGTAGTTAAGTCTGTGCCGCCGACTGACACAACATTCACATCGTCGGCCGGCCAAACGAAGGAGGCATGCGCCCAGTTGCCGCTGTCGCCCGAGGCGTTAAAGAAATTCTGCCCCTGCGCCGCGAACTCCAGGAAGAAGGGGTCGTCGGTGCTGGCGTCCGCTGGTTTCCACGCCCACGAGCAGCTCAACTGAGCGTTCAGCGGGCTCGCCGTGGCCATTCCGTTCAGGATGCCGGCGTCGTCGAGGGTTTGCCCCGCTAGGCCGCCGGTTCCGATGTACATCACCAGGCTGGACATGCCCGGCGCCATTCCGAGCGCCTGCGTCATGTCCAGGGTTTGTTCGGTATCGTCGCAAGTGGGTTCCTTGCAGCTCGTGCTTTGCGTGTCGACCGACTTGAGCGTGACAGGCACGTTATTGATTTGGCCTGCGTTTGTATAGTACGTGGTCAGGTCAGTCAGATCGGTGCCAATGAACTCAAACAAGCCGACGGACTGGCCGGCGCCGGTGAGGGCCGTGCCGCCGTAATACGCAGCTCTCATATCGCTGCCGCAGAAGGATTTCCCCGGGCAGGATCCCGTGGTGGCGTTATCGATCACGCCGTCTGGTTGAAGGGTATTAGCATCACGACGTACGAACTGCGGTGTCGGTCTCGAGAAATTGTCGAGGCCGCCGATGCTCCACAGGCGGACGGGAGTATTCGGCATGGGTTCCCGGTCCGGAGCGAAGAAAGTACGGTTTTCGGTCGGATGCTGATAGACGCCCATCGTCACGTGCAGGGCCTTCTCGATATTCTGCACCGATCCACTGACCGGCAGGATCATGCGATTGCGCGAAGTGCTTTCAATCCGAAGTCCGTTCTGCCTCGCCCAGCTCTTTACGGCTTCATAGTCCTCGCGGGTGGGCCCGAACTTTTCAGTGAACTGCTCCACGGTCAGGAAGTGGCGGTAGGAGGGGCTGGAGGAATCATAGAGATCGCTTAACAACTGGTCCAATTCTGACTGGTTGCGGTGCTGCAGAACAAGGACGATGCGTAGATTCTGCGTGGCGGACATGTGGCCGACGAGAGGAACTGCTCGGCTGGCAACTTCTTCTCGCGTATGCCGCGTCATTAAGGGCTGTTGCGCATGGCCAACATTCACGAATGACACAAGCGCGACGAGCGTTAACACAAATGTACTCAGTCTTCGTATCACGGTGTTCTCCTCATTCTCGGATTGTCGTGCAACGGCAATTTGCATTTCTGTCTTCAGCGATGAGTGGGTTCAGATTTCCCTTTCCTCATCTTTCAGGAAGGGGCACGATTGTATAACGGTTTCAACTCTCTGATGTCAGCAGCAAATGTTTTTTTTTGCGCCGGCAGCGATTTACTTGAGTACTGCAGAAACTTGCACATACTTCCGAATCAAAGGCTGCTTCCCACCGGATTTGCCGTCGCTTTGTGCAGTCAGCTCTTGTTTGCAACTTCTTGCACACTGATGAGACTCGCAATTTTTTTGAGACTCCCGTGAACTAAGAGTCATATCAATCCCGCATCTGGGGCAGAATCGCGCCGCTATTATTTTTACTAGTAGAGGCTCCCCTCGTTTGTGCGTGGAACAACACAGGACTTGAAAGACCAACCGCTTCTCCGAAGCGAACAGCGTCGCTCCATCCCATGCATTGCCCGAATAGTCGCCCGATGCTTCCTGGCCCAATCTCACGTATTTGTCATATTGATAATTATATGACATTCCTCTATAATGATGTCAGTTACATTGAGGCATGACATGAATACAGAAACCAGACTGCGTGTCAACGAAAACGGCCGTGTCGTAATACCGGCTTCCTTCCGCAAAGCGCTCGGTATCAATCCAGGTGACGAGCTTATCTTGAGCATTGAAGAGGACGAACTGCGGATCACAACCATGAAACGCCGCATCGAGCGGGCGCAGAGGCATGTACGAAAGTACGTCAAGCCCGGAGTCTCTCTCGTCGATGAGTTGATCGCTGAACGGCGCGAGGCGGCCAAGCGTGAGTAGGATTGTGCTCGATGCATCTGCGCTTTTGGCCATACTCAATCGAGAACCTGGCGCCGACAAGCTAACGCCCCAGTTGTTAAGCATCGCTGCGAGCAGCACGGTGAACCTCGCAGAGGTTCAAACCAAGCTGGTAGACCGGGGCCTTAGCCCCGAGACCGCATGGGCGGCCGCCTTGAGTCCGGTTGAAGAAGTTATCCCCTTCACCGCCTACCACGCCAAGACCGCGGGCAGCATGATCCCCGAGACCCGTGCGTTTGGGTTGTCTTTGGGAGACCGGGCGTGCCTGGCGCTCGGGCTGGCATTGAAGGCGCCGGTCTACACGGCGGATCGATCCTGGAAGAAGCTTAGACTGGGAGTGCGAATCCACGTGATCCGCTAACGATCCAGAAATCGCGTCGCCGCCCTAGTTCCCTTCCGGCTTGAAGATCACGCCCTGGCTGATCCTGCTGTTCATCACCACGCGCAGCGGCTGAGCAAACTGCAAGCGCCTTACGCAGCCCTGTTCCTCGACCGCGGGCCGTTCGGCCAGCCATTGCCAATCGACAGAGCCCTCGCCGGCGTCCGGGTTCACGGTGAAATATCCCACCTGGAATGCGGTCAGATTCTGAAAGAAGTGGCTGCCCTGTGATGGCGTGACGCGGAAGTCGTGGAAGCCGGCTTCGACGATGACGCGGGCACCGGAAATCTCGTCCCACTCCACAGGGATTCCCAGCCACGGATCATTCGACCCCCAGCGTCCGACGCCGATGAGCAGGTAGGGGCGATTCTCCGCGCTCAACGTGGCGTTGAAGTGCGCAACCGCACGCGCAACCTCCTGACTGCGGCTCCGCTCGAAGCGTTGAGAATCGACCACGACGATGTCATGCAGGTTTTCGATGCGGCCGTTTCCTAGAACTTTCGAGCTGTTGCAAACCAGCTGCAACGAATCCACATCGCCGATGGTGAGGTCCTGATGATCGCGAGCTAGCGTCAGCGGACGAATTTGCAGAAACCCGAACTCGGCCGGCTCTTCAGCGCGGGGCAGACGCACGGCAAATTCGATCTCGACGGGATTGCCTAGTGCATCTTCGCCCGCGCGCACCAGCAACTCCAGGATCGTTGCCAGCGGGAAGATGCCGTGCTTGAGCATCGGAGCGAAGGTCACAACACGCGCCCCGGGACGGCTCAGTCCGTCATAGACAGCATGATTGTCGGCAGAATAAGTCGAGGCAACCGCGTGTAGAGTTCCGTCGGCTTCGGCCACGTCGAGACCGAAGCGAGCCTCGCGTAGATGACCAGGGCCTCCGCCGTGGGGAACTCCATCGAGTTCGAGAGCGCAGAATTCGGTTTGCGTGTTCGCGAGGATGTCTTCGACCGAAGAGAACTGCAGCAGGTTGCGCGGATAGCGCGGGCAGAAGCTCAGGCACTTCCCTCCATCGACCACTGTGCGGCCGAGTCCCAGAGCGACCGCCGCAATTCCATCGGAGAAAGTCATGGGTTCTACTGGATAGAAGTTGTGAGAGCGCACCACGCCCGAAAAATCTGGATAGAAGCGCGTTCCGTGTGCCGTTCCCACCACCTGCTGCAGAACCACCGCCATCTTTTCTTCTTCCNNTTGAGGCGTAGACGCGCTTGATCGCTTCGAAAAGCTCGCCGAGCCGGGCTTGCAGCGTGGCCTGCCGGTTCCCCAGCATGAACGTCTCGTAGACGCCGGTGAAGGGCTGGTACTGTGAGTCTTCGAGCAGGCTCGAGGAGCGCACGGCCAGTGGGTAATCCACCTCGGCAAGAAATGCCTTCAGGTTTTCCTGCAACGAGACCGGCAGCGCAGCTTCGAGGAAGCGCTGCTGGATCTCGCTGTCGTCGTCACAATGCAGCGCGAAGTCGCTCAGATTATTCTCCGCGAGGAACAGGTCAAACATGTCCGTGGCGATCACCACCGCGGGTGGAACGGAAATGCGCACGCCGGGAAACCGCCGCGCGATGCGACGAGTGCGCAGCAGGTGCCGCACAAAAGCCAGGCCGCGCGCTTTGCCTCCGAGCGAACCGGAACCGATCCTGAGGAAGCTCGACTCCGAGGGCTTGAACGTGTCCGGCTTGAAGTCACCGATCAGGACCTCGTTCTGCTCACGGCGGTAGTCGTTGATGGACTCGATCAGATCACGGCGCAGGTGCTCAGGGCCGTTGAAGTCCGACACTTTGCGCGGCCTGAGTTTGGCAGCCAACGCAAATTCCGTGCGCGCCATCAGCCAGTGCGAGAAGTGATTGCGCTGCGCATGGTACAACAGGCTCTCGGCGGGCAGCATTTGCAGGGTCTCTTCCAGTTCGTTCAGATCCTTGGCGCGGCCAACTTCCTGCTGGTCGGGCATGCGGAAGACAAAATCACCGAAGCCGAATTGATCGGTCAGAATGCGCCGCAAATCTTTCAGCAGCGTGGGCGACCGTTTACGCAGGAACGAGTACCCTTGGGCATGCGCGCGCGGACGAAATTCGGTCCGGCTCGTCTGGAGAACAACCGGAACGTCAGGTGTCAGGCTCCGGACCATGCGAGCCAACTCGAAACCAGCTTCGGGACTGAGCTTGCCTTCCCAGGGGAATTCCACATCCGAGACCAAGCCGAAAATGTAGTCCCGATATTGCTGCACGAGTTGCGCGGCCTCTTCAAAATTTGACGCGAGCAGAATTTTCGGGCGAGCCTGCATGCGGACCAGCTTGTGGGCAACGTTGATCCCTTCCTGAATCACGCGGCGCGACTGCTTGATGATCTCGGTATAAATAACCGGCAGGAAGGACGAGTAATAGCGGATGTTGTCTTCGACCACCAGCAACACGGGAACGCCCATCGCTCGCGTATCGTGCTGCACATTGCGCTTGTCTTCGNNTGTCGGTGACGGGATTGCGCGCTACGAAGTTCTTGATCTCGCGGTAGTCGTAGCCGAGCACGACCACAGGCACATCGAGACCTTTGAGGCGGACCTCGCGGGCAAGCTGCGCGGCGTCCATGTCGCCAACGGCAAGATTCGTCACGATCAGATTGAACTGCGGATTCGAACCCGCCAGGTCGAGCGCCTCCGCGCAGCTGGAAACGTGCGTGATCCCGGGAATTTGCCGCAGGTTCAGTTCGAGCGATTCGTCGATCAGCAGTTCGTTGAGCCGTCCGTCTTCGCGCAGGATGA
>PMUM01000269.1 GCA_003166855.1 Acidobacteriaceae bacterium
CGTTCGTCGTTGCCCGCGCTTTCATTTGCGAGCGCCAGGTCGTAGGCGTTCTCGTAATCGTCGGGCTTGAGGTCGCCGGCGCGCTCAAGGTACGGGATAGCCTCACGTGCGTTGCCACTCTCCGCCAGTAACTTGCCAAGACGATGGTTCGCGTCAAAATTGCCTGGGGCGCGTTGTACGCCCTCTCGCAGCGCCTTTTCGGCTTCGGCGGCAGAGCCAGAACCGGCAGTGGGCGCGGCCTTTCCCAGGGAGACGGTCTCTTTCGCGATCGCTTCGCGGGTTCGCACAACTGTGTCGGAACCGTGACCACCAAGGTTTGTGGTGTCGGTAACTCCAGAGACCGTGAATTGAGGCTGGTCAAAGAACTCCGGCTTTCGAGTGGTAGTGGATTGCGATGCCGCAGTCTTTGCTTCCTGCAGCGTGAGTTCGACGTTCTTCCTTTCTTTCGGGCCAAGAAAGAGTGCAGGGATTTCGGCTTCAGCGTAACCGGCTAACTCGGCTCGGAGAGCGTAGACTCCGCTGTGAAGCGCGGCAAAACTGTACGCCCCCTGCGCATCCGAATGAACCACTTGAGCAGATGATGCGTCCTTGGCGCGCAACTGAATGCTTACGCCGGCAAGCGCCTTTCCCTGCGCATCACGAATAGTGCCGCGCAGCGATGCCGAGTCTTGAGAGTACAGCGGTAGAAGTGTCCAGAGAACGAGCGCGGCGAGCCCGCAGCTGATGACACCCGCGGACCCACGTGGCTGTGCAACTGCGCAGAGACGACCCATGAAGACAGGCGCGGAAGACCGGTTCATTCAGAACAGACGAGTGCCGCGCCTAGTCGGGCATTCTATCTGCCTGCCCAGCACCTCGCAACTTGAGGAGCTTCTCACGAGTGTATGACCAGAAAGAGCTGGCTAAGCGCAGGCGCACAAAATAGAATGCAATCCTTTGTGACTGATCTGCCCTGAGACGATTGTGCTGGGTAGAGGGCACACACTATAGAGACTATTGGCCGTCTATCGGGAGCGCAGGGGGCAAGATGAGATTGGTCCGGCTGTGGATGGTGGGAATTGTAGTGCTGGCGACCTCCGTCACAGGTTGGAGCCAGCAGTCCTCCGGCAAGCGCAAGGTCATCATCGACCAGGATGCTGCGGGGCCCGGTGGAACCGATCAGCAATCCATTCTCCTGCTGATCCAGTCTCCGCAAACCGAAGTGCTCGGCGTCACCGTCGTGACGGGCGATGCCTGGCTCAAAGAAGAGGTCGCGCACACCTTGTGCATGCTGGAGATCATCGGGCGCACCGACATCCCCGTGGTGCCGGGAGCCGAATATCCGCTCGTGCGCCGCAAGGAGGAAACTGAACTCTGGGAGCGGCAATACGGCTCCATCCCATGGGTGGGAGCGTGGACTCCGCGTCGTTATCATCCGGCCGATCAGTTGGGCGAAATGCCGGAGGGAAAGCCGACGACCAAGCCGCTCGACGAAGATGCCGCACATTTTCTTCTGCGCATGGTCCACAAGTATCCCCACGAGATCACGATCTATGCCGGCGGCCCGATGACCAACCTCGCGCTCGCCCTCACCATCGATCCTGAATTCGCCGGACTGGCGAAAGAGTTAGTGTTCATGGGAGGAAGTCTGAATCCAAAGACGGACGATCCCGAGTTTGTGAACACGCCGCGGCACGAATTCAATCTTTGGTTTGATCCCGAAGCCGCGCACACGGTGCTGATGGCACCGTGGAAGAAGATCGTCTGCACCACCGTGGATATCTCCGTGAAGACGCGGCTGACGCAAGCCCTGATCGACCGCGTGAAAACGGGCAACACTCCCGCGGCTCATTACGTGGCGTCTTATGCGCGTCTTTATGGCAACTACAACTATCTATGGGACGAACTCGCTGCGCTCGCCTGGCTTGATCCCAGTCTGATCACGGCAAAGGAAATGCGCTATCTCGATATGGACCTCAACCACGGCGCGGGGTATGGAAACACTCTGAGTTGGACGGAACACGACAAGCCAGCAATCGTTGGACGATCGGTCGAAGTGCAAACGGATCTGGATACGGAGAGGTTCTACAAGATGTTCGTCGATCTGCTGACGGCGCCGACACCGAAATCGTGATTCACTGTTGCAACTGCTCGAGAGCTCGTTTGGCCTGCGGGTGATCGGGATGCTGCTTCAGCAGATCAAGTAGAACGCTGCGAGCCTTGTCGCGCGCGCCCTCCAACGCATAGACCCGCGCTAGATTCAGATAGGCCTGGTCGAACGCGGGCGCGACGCGAATGCATTTTTCGAAACTCTCGACTGCCTGATCTCGACGCTGCGTGACCAGGTAGAGTACGCCCAGATTGTTCAGTGCCTCGGGATACACGGGGCGAGCCTGCAACGCGCGTTGCAGATGGTCGTAAGCTTTGTCATTTTCGCCCACCTGCGCGAATACCATTCCCAGGCTGTAGTTCGCTTCCGGATCCTGAGGTGCAACTTCCAGTGCGCGTTCCAAAACCTTGCGCGCATCGTCCCACCGCTTTTGCGCCCGATACGCGTTGCCCAGGTTGTCGAGTGACAGCAGGTGACGCGGATTCAACTTGAGAGCTTCCAGGAAACACGGGACCGATTCGACCACATGCCCTTCACGGGTGGCGATGACGCCCAGGTTGTTCCAGGCGTCAGGCAGAGTGTCGGGATAATTAGCCGGCAGTTTCACCGCGCGTTCGAACGTGTCGCGTGCAGCGACATTTTTATTTTGATTCAGGTAGACACTTCCGATGCCGTATAGGGCCTCGGCACTGGAGGGGTCGTCGCGCAAGGCTTGCTGGAAAGATGCCTCGGCTTGGTCGAGATAGCCGCGCTGAAAAAACAATGCACCGTACGAAAGATAGTTGCGGCCAAACTCGAGTGAGAAGGTCGTGCTTGGGAACGGCAAAGCCCGCGCCAGTCGTTCCGGATCGGTTCGAGGAATGTGTTGGAAGTCCTGTTCCACGTGCGCGGCGACGATTGGGCCCTGATACACCTTCACAATGTCGCCCGTGCCGTCGATCAGGAAGGATGTTGGCAGGCTCATATCGCGATGACGGTCGAATAGCTGTCGATAGAGAATGTTGTAGATGGCCGCAACTTCCTCGGAGCCGCGCAGGATTGGAAAAGTAAGGCTCTGGGTGAACGTGCGGAATCCATCATCGGCGGGATCGTCGACGTTCACCGTGATCAACTGCAGACCTTTGGCAGACCAAGCCGCATAGTAATTCTGTAGCGCTCTCAACTCTTCCCGCGAATTGGGTGATTTCGCGGTCCAGAAATTCAGAATCACAAGCTTGCCGCGAGTCGCGGAGAGGCTACGGGCTTGTCCCGACAGGTCTGGGAGTGAAAAGTCTGGGGCCGCAACGGGTGCGAGAAGCCAGGTCTCGACATTGGCTGGAATCGTTTCCACTTCTCCTGCGGACTCGGTCGAAGCAGAAACGCGCGCAGGCGCGGGTCTCGCGAACGGTTCCACGCGCGCCGGTTCGGCGCCTTCCTGCACCCAGATCCTGTGATTGATGGGGAGATTGTGCAGTTCCTGCACCAGTCCACTGGGCCAGCGAATCGATGCCCGTACCGAAACTTTCGCCTCGCCCAAGCCAAAGAAAACATCTTTGCTGTGTTGGGAAAGAAAACCCGATCCGGCCTGAAGCATCTTCGTCTGCCGCCCGGCGGCCGTTTCGATCGTAACCGAGGATCCGATCGCGTCGCGGTTGCTCTTCGTGCCTTGCAACCGAAACACAATCGAGGGAGGCAAGTCTTCCATCACGTTCTTGAGGACCCTCAATTGCGGAGCGTTGCGATTCTTCAGTACCACTTCGAGCCGGCCATCGTCATCGAGATCGGCGAGGGCGAACGATCTGCCATCTTCCACGAAATCCAAACCAACCACGGCGGAAACATCGGAGAACGTGCCGTCCCGGTTGTTGGCGTAAAAAACATTTCGCTCGTAGCCGCTCCACGTCCCGTCGGATCGAATGAGTTCGTTGATCGCATTCCATCCCTGCTCGTACTCGTGAGACGCGCCGGCTTCGTCAGGTGACACGGCCACCACCTGCCGCCAGAAGAAACTGTTCAGATCCTGCCGCGAAGCGCCGGAGACCATGCCGTTGGCGATGTAGAGATCGGGGAAGCCGTCATGGTCGAAATCGAACGCGTCGCTCGACCACGCCCAGCGCCCCATTCCCACGCCTGCGGAAGCCGTCGTATCTTCGAAAGCGCCGCCGCGATTCCGCAGAAGAGAATTTCCCATCGCGTGCTTTTGATAGAGGGCCCGCACTTGTTTTGATGAGGCTCTCTTAAAGTTCTCTTGCATCGAAACGCGCTTACCGGCCGCGGTCCACATATTCCCTACGTAGAGATCTTCCGCGCCATCGTTGTCGTAGTCGAGCCAGGAGATGCTCATCCCAGCGCCGACGTCTTCGGCCGCCGCCCCCGCAGCAACATCGGTGAACGTCCCGTTGCCATTGTTGCGGTATAGATTCTTTCGGCCAAAATCGTTCACGACGTAAAGATCGGGCCAGCCGTTGTGGTTGTAGTCGCCCCACCCGCAGCAAAAACTGTACCGTGTGTTGTTTTGATTCAGTCCCGACGCGGCGGTAACGTCGCGGAACGTGCCGTCGCCGTTGTTGCGCATCAGAAAATTCGGCGGACCGTTCTCGGCATCGTGATAAGGCGAAGGATATTTGTATTGGCCGGTCCCCTGATAGTAGGCATATAGGCAGAAGTAAACGTCGAGCCACCCGTCGCGATCGTAGTCCGCAACAGCTGCGCCTGTGAAGGTTCCCTGCGGAGAGTTCGCGAATTGGAACGCATCGGTCTTTTGCCGAAACTTGCCGCCACCTTCATTGAGAAATAGCAACGGACCACTGGCGCGGACGACGATGACGTCCTGGCGTCCATCGTTATTGAAGTCAGCGAAGAGCGCGCAAGCCGTGTTCTCCAGGACTCCTAAGCCAGACGATTCCGTAATGTCTTCGAAGGTGCCATCGCCGCGATTGCGATAGAGGCGATTGGGTAGGCCGGCAGGCTGGCAGACGTAGAGATCGTCAAAACCGTCGTCGTCGATGTCGGCGACCGAAACTCCGTTGTGTCCGTAGATGTCGATGCCGGAGGCACCGTCGAGCACTGTGCGCCAGTAGTCCGTGCCATGGAGCAGTTGAGTCGAGTAGGAAGGATTGCTGCCGAGAGCGGCAGCTGTGACGTCCACATAGACGGGCGACATGGAACGCGCTTGCGTCTCGTCTAGCGCATGCCAACTGCGAAGACGAAACTCGCCGGAAGCGGACGGCTCCCATACCAGGTCCCAGTTTCCGACACGCTGTTCTCGAGCGAAACCAACGCCAGCGCCTACGATTTCATAGCGAACGCGAGTCTGAACTCGGCTTGGAGGTTGAGATACGGACGACAATGGCGCGCTGGCAGCATCGATCCCTGTAATCTGGAACTCAGCGGTCACGATCCGGGAGAAGATGCGCAGCGAGGACTGCCACTCCCGAAGAAAGCCGTCGCGGCTGAGCGTCTCCTGGTGGGCAAACCTGTTCTGCCAAACTTGCAGCACCGAACTGGAACGCACGACTCGCGACTCCGTGGCGTGAAGCGATGCACCAGAGAAATCCGCCGCGAGAGCTTTCGCAATCGCCTCAGTTTCCAGCGGGGATCGCAACAAACTGGCGCTCCACTCCGCAAGAATGCCCGCGATCTGGTCGGAATACTTTTCAGTGATGAAGTCATCGAGCCCCGCCTGCACCTTCCGAAGCGTGGCATCCAGCGTCCGCTCGGTCCGATAATGCGGGTGAAACTGAAATCCCCCGCCGACGTCTGGTTCGTCGAGCCGAGCGGATGACTGAGCCCCAGGGAACGTTATTCCCCACAGACTCGCAGGAATCAACGTGGCTCCGGCGCCCTGGCAGAAGCGGGTAAGAAACTCGCGCCGGCGGAGATCGACCGATGGACGCGGCTTCCCTGCCTTGTTCAGAGTGAAGTACCTCGAAGAGTCACGTGTGGAACCGAAACTAACATTCACGTTTGGGCCGGTCAAGGCGAAGTGGGACGACTGAGCTATGGTAGGCTAACGGCGTTCTCTGGTAATCCGAAATGTAATCGGGAGATTCCATTTGAGTGTTCCTCGCATCGCCGTGGTGGGCAGCTACGCCACCGGCCTCACCATGAGGGTCGAGCGAATTCCGGGCGCGGGTGAGACGTTGCTGGGCAGCGGGTATCGCGTCGACTTTGGCGGCAAGGGTTCGAATCAGGCAGTGGGCTGCGCGCGGCTCGGCGCTCGCGTGGATTTTGTCGCCAAGATCGGCAAAGACAGCTTTGGAGATACGGCGCTGGGTTTGTATCGCGATGAAGGCATCGACGTCACCTACGTGACGCAGTCCGCAGAAGTCCCGACCGGAGTGGGATTCATCGTAGTCGAGGCGGCGAGCGGACAGAATTGCATTGTGCTGGATCCGGGCGCAAACGAGTTGCTGACGGCTGTTGATGTTTCCGCCGCGGCGAGCGCATTTGAGTCTACCGCAGTCATGCTGACCCAACTAGAAATTCCTGTAGCAGCAGCGGAAGCGGCTCTCGCTGCGGGACGAGCAGCAGGCGCGGTCACGATCTTGAATCCCGCGCCCGTTCGGCCTCTGCCTGTGTCGTTGCTGAAAATGATCGACGTGCTCACACCGAACGAAACGGAAGCTAGGGTGCTGGCTGGCCGAGCACCAGAGGCCTCGATTGATCCCGAGATTGTCGCTCGTGAGTTGATCGGCCGGGGCGTAAAGCAGGTCGTCATGACACTAGGCGAGAAAGGCGCTCTGCTCATCACTGAGTCATCGTGCAAGCTCTTCCCCGCTGTTCTGGTGCGGGCGGTCGACACAACCGGCGCCGGCGACGCCTTCAACGCTGGCCTCGCGACCGCTCTGGCCCAGGGCGCGTGTCTCGAGGAAGCCGTGCAGTTTGCAGTCATCGTCGGAGCTATGGCAGTGACCAAAGACGGCGTGATCCCGTCGCTGCCCCGGCGGCAAGAAGTGTTGGAGTTCTGCAGACTGCACGCAATGATCCCGCCTCGGTGGCTCAGTGCCGATCAAGCCAGTTGCGGCGTGACGCAGAACAATACGAGAGCGGAGTGATGACGAACTTGAAGCAATCTCACCCCCACCACGAATTCGCTACTACGGATGAGGCGCAACTCGCCCGCCGAATTCAGCATACGTTGATCTCAAATGTGCTCACGGAAGCTCTCTGGGAGGCGCACGTAGCGGAGTGTTTGAAATACAGGTTTCATGCGGCCATGATTCCTCCTGCGTGGGTCAAGAAAACTGCTCAGGGATTAAAAGGAACGGAAATCCGCGTGGCGTCGTTTATTGACTTTCCTTACGGGACAATGACCAGCCGCGGAAAGGCAGATGAAGCGCAGCATCTCATTGACGACGGAGCGGAGGAAATGGACCTGATGCCCAATGTTGGTTTCCTGCTCTCCGGGATGGAGAGAGAATACCGCGACGACATTCACGGAGTCGTCGAAGCGGCAGGAAAGATCCCGGTGAAGATTATGCTGGAACTTCCGTTGCTGAATTCTCAGCAACGCGAGCGGGCAGTTGCGTTGAGCATTGACGCGGGCGTCGCTTATCTGAAAAATGCCAGCGGTGGTGCGGTGGGTGTAGCCACTCCCGAAGACATCCGTTTTCTGCGGCAAGTCGCGCCCGCCCATATTCGCATCAAAGCCTCCGGCGGCATCAAGACGGCCCAGCAAGTGCGCGAGTTGTTGGACGCGGGCGCAGACTTGGTGGGAACCAGTTCAGGAGTACGGATCATGCAGGAATTACTCCGTGGCGCCGATCCCGCAGTGCCGCGACACTCCGATTATTAGCCTCGCTTTCCCTCGCAAGATTCATACCCTCACCCAACCCGCAGCTATAATCTGTCTCATCTTCCGGATGCGAGAGTCGCAAACATCCATGCGGACAATACAGCCGCAACAACGCGCCGTATTGGCCGCCGTGTAAGGTGCCGTTGGAAATGCTGAACGCACGCCTCAGCCGAGAGCAACATTAGTTCTGCTGCGGTCGAAATAACGTCGGCCCGAAAGACTCTCTGGCATGCGAACGACTGGGCTGTTAACTTAGATTCTCTTTTACTCTCTCTTGTGGGAGGCTTCTTTGACCGGTGGCTTCAAACTCTCTGCAGCACTCAAAAAGCGTGCGGCGAACATCCAACTGCTCCTCATGGATGTGGACGGAACGATGACGGACGGCAGCGTTACTCTGCTTTCCCAAACCGACGGCAGCGCCCTCGAAATCAAGACCTTCGACGCGCACGATGGCCAGGGACTGACCCTCGCCCATAGCGCAGGCCTGCGCACCGGCTGCATAACGGGCCGCGAGAGCGCCGCGCTCCTCCGTCGCGCTCATGAAATGAAGATGGAGTTCATTTACATGAAGCAGCCATTAAAAATGCCGGCCTACGAAGAGATCTTGAGGAAAGCAGGCGTCGCCGATTCTGCCGTCGCTTACATCGGCGATGACCTTCCCGATATTCCCTTAATGCGCCGCGTCGGTCTAGCCATTGCAGTCGGGGATGCGGTGCCCGAAGTCAAAAAAGCCGCCCACTATACCACGAAAGCACTGGCTGGCTTCGGCGCAGTCCGCGAAGCCGTGGAAGTGATTCTCAAGTCCAAAGGCATTTGGGAAGCGATGATCGATAAAGCGCGCGCGTGACAATTCGGCCGCTACGATCATTCATGGTTAGGAACACACTGGGAGAGCATCTCGGCAACCATTGCGTTGAACGCGTTTTTGTCCTGCCACACGGACTCACTCGTGCAGACGCCCGAGTAGCAATTCACGTCTGGAACGTTCTTAGGATGCACCGAATCGATCAAGAACTTGCCTTGCCCGTTGCTGTCGTTCGCCGGAGGAGTTACGCAGAAGTACCAACTCATGCCGGTTTTGGGATAGGTGTAATTGCCGCCGGTGGTGACGACCGAGTCCGCCGCCCACTTGTCGATATCGGATTGAAGTGGCGTCTTGGCACTGCAAGTGGTCGTGTTTTCCCAGCCATTCACCTGCTCTCCTCCCGTGTAGGCGTAGGCAGCGTTGGGCAGCAGCGGACAGAGGTTCAGAGGCGGCCCGGTATACAGTGACTTGTCGCAACCGTAATCCATTCTGGAAACGCCAGGGCCTCCGCTGATCATCACATAATCGAAGTCGTCTGACAGACCATATTGTGCGAGCCCATAAGCGATGGATGCACCGCCCCGCTCGTGCCCTGAGCGCAGAAGCCCGAGGTTCGATCCCCGCGCTGGACGGTATAGAACACATAGCGGAAGATTGAGGCGGGCCGGCAGGCCGCAGTCTTTACACCAACTCCGCCGGTATCCTCCCAATCGGTCGTCCAGGCGAGTTGTACTACGCGGAACCCGTCATTGAGGTAGGTGTTGGCAAATCCAGCGTTGAAGAAGGTTGTGCCACCACCGCCGTTGGCGAGGATGATGGTGCCTTTGGGTGTTCCTACAGGAAAGGCTTCGCTCACGGTCGCGGTGAGATCGGGCACCTCCGGGCAAGCCACACTGACAGAAGTACAAGATGCTCCCTCAGTCTTGCCCGACGGACACGTTACCGGGCCGAGTACCGTGACCTTGCCGAACGGCAGCGGGCTCTGCTCGCCTTGCGCGATCGCGTCTTGGCCAAACGCGGGAACGCCGGCAAGTCCGATGAGGAGTAGGGCCATTATGCTGAAACACGGTACTCCGAACCGAGAAGCAGGTTGCATCGGGACCTCATCTCCAAACAACAAACCAAGAAGGGGGTTCCTGGCGTTCCCGCTCGAGAAAAACCACCTTCGCGGCGAGGACAGCATCTTGGTTTGACAGCTGCGGCTTGTCAAGATGAAGGAATTTGCGGTACAGGGCAGCCACGTTAAAGATTGGTCGGGGAGAGAGGATTTNNAGGCTGAGCCACTCCCCGACGTGTGCAGGGGCGCTGGAGGAAGTACGGGGCGCCCTTAGCAGGAATTGCTGGAGTACTCGCAGATTATAGCACTCCACGCGAGGTCCAAGTGCCGGTAAACGCGCGCGGTGCGTAACCGATCAGCGCAAGCCGTGGGGTTTCCGCTGCCCTTGGGTGAGCTGTCGATGGCCCGTGTTGTCTGAAACCTGACGGACGGCTACGATAGATTTTCACTACGCCTTCATGAAAACCGCATTCACCGCCCGCCGCCTATTCACCCCGACCGAGGAGATCGATCACCCGCTGCTCATTGTCGAAGACGGGCGAGTCGCTGAGCTTTCGTCCATCTCGGAAAGATCTGTTGCCGTCAACGCCGCGCTAGTAGACTTTGGCGATGCCACTCTGGTGCCCGGATTCCTCGATGTCCATATGCACGGCGGAGCTGGGCTGGATCTGATGCGGGCCACGCCCTCCGAACTGCCGCGCCTGGGCAAGTTTCTGACCACCCACGGCGTGACTGGATATTTTGCGACCACCGTCGCCGCCCCTCTGGATGACACTTGCGCTGCACTGGGACGATTGGCGGATGCGATCGAAGCGGCCGCCACCAGTTCGAATGGCGATGGCGTCCAGGCCAGGCCGCTCGGCATTCATCTCGAGGGGCCGTTTCTCAGCCACAAGCGGCGGGGAGTACATCCACCGGAAAATCTGGTTACACCTACCGTGGAGATCTTCGATCGTCTTTGGCAGGCGGCGCGCGGACATGTGCGCATGCTGACGATTGCTCCGGAAATTCCAGGGGCGATGGAAGTGATTGCCGAGGCGGCCAAGCGGAAGGTCTGCGTGAGCATCGGGCACTCGGATGCTGAGTTGCCCGTCGCACGGGACGCAGTCAAAGCCGGAGCGCGGCACGCTACGCACACCTTCAATGCCATGCGCCCGCTGGACCATCGCGAACCCGGGATCATCGGCGAAGTACTCACCGACGATCAGTTGACCGCCGACATCATCGTCGACGGAATTCACGTGGCCCCGGAGGTGGTGAAGCTTTTCCTGCTGGCGAAAGGACACGAACGCGCGGTGCTCATCACCGATGCAATTTCAGCGACTGGTATGCCGGATGGGCGCTACCAGCTCGGTCCCATCGAGGTCGACGTGAAGGACGGCAAGTGTACGTCGGGTGGCAGCCTGGCGGGAAGCGTGCTGACGATGGAGCGCGCCGTGCGCAACGTCACGAAATTCTCCAACTGGAGCCTGCGGGAAGCGGTCCAGGCGGCCACTCTGAATCCGGCCCGGGCCGTGGGATTATCAAAGCGTCACGGAGTTTTGGCGCAGGGCGCCGATGCAGATTTCACGGTGTTGAGTCCGGCGGGCGATGTGCTCAAGACGATTGTTCGTGGGCGGGGCTTCTAGGCGGCAGCACTTCTGCGGGCCTAGTTGGGCTTGCGGCGTCTGGCGTCCGCCAGATGGTGGAGCAGCATGAGTTCGTCGGCACGAGAGAGTTGATCGAGGAACGCGCTTCCTGTCTTCGGTGCCTCATCGCTTGCGGTTTTCGCCGCGCCGGCCTGGCGCAATTTGTCTCCCAGTTCCGGTTCATTGCTCATCACCTGGGAATAAAACCAGAGGAAATGGCGCATCTGGTCGAGGGCAGAGCGCAAGGTCTCGATCGGTTCGGTCTCCGAAAGCGAGTTGAGCGCTTCCATCAGTTCCGGATCACTCGGAGCCTGCATGGCGGCGCAGTTCAGTTCCTGCTGGATCGTCCGCAGATCCTCGGTGACGCGTGCGATTCGGAGATGAAGGTCGTCCATGTCGTCGGTGGCCATTCTGTTTGCCTTCTCAACATCTCATCGGCAACGCGCAGCGAATAGATGTCTCACGGGCATGCGCCTTTCGTAATTCTGGCATTACTTTGGAGCGACAAAAGGTCACTACATCGAAATGCCGCGATTGGCGCGGCTTTCCACGCGATCGGCACGGGGAGTTCGAGCCCGGTCCAGAGTGTGTGTTCGCTGACAGCGATTTTCCGGTGGTCACCGTTAGTGCATTCATCCTCTGTCGAAAGTCACTATGATCATGTGGCGACGGCCGCCTCGGCCGTCAAAGCCTAGACGAAGTCCGGCGCCCACGACACTGCTGATGCCTGACTGTCTTCGATTTGTGATAAAACCACGCGATGCCGGAAACGCTCCCACCGGGCACGTCTAGCCGCCAGCTCGTTCGCGCCATTGGCCGCTGGAGCCTCACCGCGCTGGTCGTGAACTCGGTGATCGGCAGCGGCGTGTTTGGACTGCCGTCCACCGTCGCCGGACTCCTGGGAAAGTTCAGCCCACTGGCCGTACTGCTGGCCGGACTTGGCATGGGCATCATCTTCGCGTGTTTTGCCGAGGTGTCTTCTCAATTTCATCAGGCGGGCGGACCTTACCTCTACGCCCGCGCAGCCTTCGGACGCGGCATGGGCATTCAGATGGGGTGGATGCTCTTACTCGGGCAGGCGGCCGCCCCGGCCGCGAATGCCACTCTGTTCGTCATTTATCTCGGCGAGTTTTGGCCGCATGCCACGGACCCGTTGCCGCGCGCTCTGATCCTGACGATCCTGGTCGGCCTGCTTGCGTTCATCAACGTGCGCGGTGTGCGTGCGGGAGCGCTGGTCAGCAACCTCTCGACTGCGGCAAAACTAGTGCCGCTATTCGCCGTCATCGGGATAGGATTGTTCGTGTTGCACGCGCATCCCGCCGTAGCCTCGACTGGCGCGCCGGCGGTCGTTACGACCAGCCAATGGATGAAGGCCGTACTGCTGCTCGTCTTTGCCTATGGGGGATTCGAAACCGCGCTGGCACCGATGGGCGAGGCCAAGAACCCGCGTCGCGATGCCCCGTTTGCGTTGTTCAGTGCACTCGTGGTGTGTACCGTGCTTTACGCGCTGATTCAGTGGGTGGTGGTTGGAGTTCTACCGGACGCGGCGCACAGCCAGCGTCCGTTGTCCGACGTCGCACGGGTCGCGGTTGGTTCCATCGGTGCCGCCCTGGTCGCCGTGGGCGCACTGATCTCTTTTTACGGATACCTGAGCGCGAAAATTCTGGGAATGCCGCGCGTGATCTACGCTCTAGCCGAGCAGGGAGATTTCCCGAAAGCCTTCGCCGCGATTCATCCGCAATTTCACACGCCCTACGTTTCGATCCTGGTGTTTGCGGCGCTGGTGTGGGCTTTCGCGCTCAGTGGTGAATTCAAATGGAATGTAACTCTCTCGGCCGTCGCCCGCTTGCTCTATTACGGTGTGTGCTGCGCCGCGCTGCCCGTACTTCGACGAAAGCAGGCGGAGGCTGGGGGCTTCCGCTTGCCTGCAGGGAATCTCTTCGCTGGGCTGGGGGTCCTCATGTGTGCCGTCCTAGCCACGCAGGTGGATCGCAGCCAGTCCTTGATCGTGGCCGCGACGATCGCCGTGGGCTTCCTGAATTGGTTGGCGGTTCGAAACCGCAATACCATCGCCCGCGTCTAGTTCGTATAGATTCGCACGTAGTCGACCAGCATCTCGGACGGAAATGGGGTGGACGAATCAGGGCTCTTGGGCCAAGTCCCGCCGATTGCCAGATTTAAGATGATGAAGTTGCTTTGCCCGGCGTCGAATGGCCAAACTGCGCCGTCATTCAACGGAGTCAGGCTCGAGGGTGTATAGGTGGCATACACGTTCGAAGCAGCGTCGATGTAATACTGCACGCTTCCCGGGGACCAGATCATGCCGTAGGTATGAAACTGGCCGCCCGCTGTCTGCCCGCTGGGAAAGTTGTACTGAGTGCCGAGTCCAGTGCCGCCGGTGAAACCTGTGCCGTGGACCGATCCTTCATTCCAATCCGGCGAGAGCGCCGCGTTGATGCGCTCCAGCACGTCTTGTTCCCCGCATGCCGGCCAGTTCACGTTTTGGATGTTGTTGCCCAGTAGCCAAGCCGCTGGCCAGAATCCCTGCGCCTCTGGCACCTGAGCGCGAACTTCAAGCCGCCCATACTGAAAGCTGAACAGCCCCTGCGTCTTCAACCGCGCCGAAGTGTAGAACCCTGGCGATGGCTGCTGCGCTTCGATATGCAGATAGCCGTCGGTCCCCACGAACTCGCTGGGACTCGTCGTGCTGCACGGCGACGTAGACGATCCCCAAGCACAGTAGTCCTCTAGTTCATTGTTGCCACAGCAGTCTGTGCCGGTATCGTATGTCCAGACTGTGGGATCAGGCTGTGCCGGAGCGCCGCTGGTGTTCGTGAACTCATCGCTCCAGACCAGCATTCCCGAGGGAATATTGGGCGAGAAGCTCTGGCTCGTAACCGCGCTGGTCATCAGCACAGGGGCGCCCCCTACGGCAATCGCCTTGACGGCGAGATTCGACGCCACCAAAAAAGGCGCCAGGTACTGCGGCGAAGCTGGCGTGGGCGTGCTGCCATCGACGGTGTAGTTGATGACCACGCCCGCGGTGCCGGACAGCGTGACGATCACCGCTCCATTCTGTGCGGCCGTAGTAGAAATGGTCGGCGCCGCAGGCGGACTCTCTCCGCCTCCTCCAAAGATTGTCCCGCTATTCCCTCCGCCGCATCCGCACATCAAAACGCTCGCCAGAAAAACCGCCGTCGGAACGATTGCTTGTGCCCGCATAGGACCACCTTCGCACGAGAACCAAAAAGCACTCTCGCAACTTCCTATTTAACCGCCCGCGAATCCCAGGGTCAACGCCGAGCACCATAAACGCCATGGATGATGGCGAATCTGTTCCGTTCCGGCACGCATCCATGCTGAGCGCTCAAGTGAGAAACGTTAGCCAGCTACGCTTCCACGGCAGATTGTTCTATCTCGAGCAGTGTCTTCTTCCTCTCAATTCCCCACCGATATCCGCCCATGCTGCCGTCCTGGCGAACGACCCGATGGCACGGGATTGCCACCGCAACGGGGTTCGTAGCGCAAGCGCGAGCCACCGCGCGGACAGCGCTCGGCCGTCCAATGCCTTTGGCGACCTGGCTGTAAGACCGCGTCGCCCCGAACGGAATCGATTGCAGATACGCCCACACGCGCCGCTGAAAGGCGGTCGCGCGGATGTCGAGCGGCAACGACGCGTCCAGGTCCTTGCCGCGCATGTGCCGGAGCAACGCGCTCACCCACGACTGCAGCCCGCCCTCATCCGCCTTGCGCGCGGCGAATGGAAATTCGCGCTTCAGTCCCGCCATCAGCTCGCCGTCCGAGCGCGCAAACTGAATGGAACAGATCCCTCGTTCGGTCGCAGCGATCAGCATCCGTCCCAGAGGCGAGTCCGCGCACGTATAGCGAATGGCCGCGGCAATGGCGCCCCGCCGGTACTTGTCGGGCGTCATGCCGAGTTGCGAGGCGGTCTTCTCATAAAGCCGACTGCTGGAACCGTATCCCGCGTCGTACATGGCACGTGTGACCGAATTCCCCGCCTGCAGATTTCGCTTGAGCAGACGCAACCGGCAGGAGTCGGCATACTCGCGCGGCGTAATCCCGAGCACCGCCTTGAACCGCCGCTGCAGATGAAACGGGCTCTGGTGAAATTCCTTGCCCAGCCGATCCAGAGTCAGCGGCTCGTCGAGATGCTGCTCGATAAAGCGGCAAATCGCCTTCACTCCATCAGACTCCGTGTTTACGCTGAATGACTTCGGCCGGCAACGCAGACAAGCCCGGTATCCCGCCTGCTCGGCCTCTTCGGGCCTGACGAAGAATTGAACGTTCTCCCGTCGAGGCCGGCGCGCCGCGCAGGAAGGACGGCAATATACCCCCGTGCTCGAGACCGCGAAGACGAATTCCCCGTCTCGGGCGGCATCACGCGCGAGCACGGCATTCCAACGCTGGTCGTCGGCCGCCTCCGCCGGTTGAATCGTCGGTTTGGATTGACGGGCTGACATTGGCTTCAGGCTTTCCGCTGTGAGTATGGCATTGCTTGTCATAGTAGGGAAAGCATAGGGCGAAGCGTCCGAAGCGGACTATCCGAATCTTGCGCCCAAAGCGAATTGGGCATCGATCCTGATGCCCGCTCCATTTGCGCCCGCCTCTGCAAACGATTACAGTTCCGGAGAGCACTTCTCACTCTCCCATTCGAGGACTAACTGCATGCAAATCAAACGTACGGCGATTCTAGGGGCACTCACTCTCGTCATGCTGGCATCGGCCGTCGCGCAGCAGGCAACGAAGCACGTACTCAGCAGCGACGAAGTGAAGAAAGCGGTCCCGACGGAGTATTTCTTCCGCGGCCAGAAAGCGCCCGTGCAGGTTCGCAACGCCGTGGGATTTCAGCTGGCAGACGGCAAAATGATGTTAGCTGCGTTGGTCGATGCTTCCGGCTATTCCACCGCGATCCAACAGAAATACCAGGGCATGCTTATCACCGAAACGAAGCTCAACATCGGCGGATCAGAAGTCGCCCCAGGACAATATGGCTTCGGCTTCACCGCAGACGGCAAGTTTATCGTGATGGATGTGGCCAATAACGATGTGTTCAGCACTGCGTCGCAGACCGACTCAGCGCTGCAGCATGCTGTCCCGCTGAAACTGGTGGAGGATGGGGCCGGATACAAGCTCTATGCCGGAAAAAAGTGGATTGGAATCAAGGCAGACTAGTAGGACCCAAGACCCTGGGGCCTAAGTTCTAGTGCGCGAGCGGCTGAAACGGCCCCAGCACTGTCGTCATCCCCGCGCGCTTGCGCAACTCGCTCAGGAGGGCGCTGGCGGCATTCTGATAAGTCTTGTTGGGATCCGAAGGATCCGCCCACACCGCGTCGTAAATAATCTGCGCCGCTTCTTTCAGCTCCAGGTGCAACGCCGCTTCGAAAACATCCACCCGCTCCTGCAGGCGCTCGTAGCAGCCCTGACAGATTTCCGCGCTGGCCGGTTCCCCGGAATGGTGCTCCCCAAACTTGCAAACCGCCTCGGGCGCGTTGACCACTCCGGCGTGCGCCTCCATCAGCTGCGACTTGAATTGGCGTAGAAATTCTTCGCGCTCCTGCTCCACAACAGATGTATCCGGAACCGTGTCGACCACAGCCTGCGCCGTTCGGGGCGGAATCTTTGGCACAGCTGGCGACACGCGCTCGTTATGTTTGCAGGTCGGGCATGCATCGAGATCAGCGGGATAGTACAAGTGGCATTTCGCGCACGGTAACCCGTAACCCGTTGGTTTGCGAGGGGCATCCCCCGGAGACCCCGCTCCGGACGCGGCGTCCTTGCGGCGCGCGCTTCCCTCTTTCGCCATGGCCGCTTGCACCACCGCGTTCACGGTGTCTTGCTGGGTTCGGGTTGCGTTCGTCGCCATCGGAATTCTCCCCTATCGCTAGGTTCCTGCCACCCGCTGGGTTCGGGCTTCACCCTAGTGTATGGACTGCCCGCGCCTTCGCCTAAGCACCGTAGTACATCGAGGATATTGGCCAAGCGGTCAAACCGATCCCAGCGGGCCCGTCCGGCTTGCCTTACCGCGAACTCGATTCCTTCATCAGCTTGAGCAGTTCTTCGCGACGCGCTCGGTAGAGCGTACGCTCGGGATCGAGCCGGGACGCCGTCTCCAGTTCCGACAGCGCTTCCTCGTTACGGTCCATGCTCATCAGGCAGGCCGCCAGCGAGTAGTGATTGTCCGCCGAGCCATTCAGCCGCAGCGCCTCACGGAACTCCTTCTCCGCCGCATGCAACTCCTGCTGCTGAAACAGCAGCGTTCCGAGCAAGTGGTGCGCGATGTCAGAATCCGGATTGAGTGAAACCGCCAGCCGCAACTCACGCAAAGCCTCGTCCGGCTTGTTGTCGAGCAGCAGAGCCTGGCCGAGAATGCGGTGCTCGGTAGACCCGGTCGGATTCTGCTGCAGCGCCAGTTTCAGTTCTTCCACCGCGGCGTCATAGTTCTTTTTCGCCATGTAGGCGCTGGCAAGGCACGCATGTCCCTGCTGCCACTCCGGATGCTCTCGGTAAAGCGCGTGCAGTTCCTCAATCGCCGAGTCGAAGTTCCCCTGATCGCAATAGGTATTTCCGAGATTGTTGCGGATGGAGGCCTCGCCGGGTGCGATCCGCTTGGCCTCGCGATATTCCGCCACGGCCTGGGCGAGTTTGCCTTGTTCGTGCAGGATCAGCGCCAGATTGGAATGAGCCTCCCAGAACGCGGGTCTCAGGTGAATCGCTTTCTCGTAAGCAGTAATCGCACCGGGCAGGTTCCCGTTGGCGTGCAGGGCGATGCCCATATCGTAGTACGTGTCGGCGTTATCGCCATCCCGGCCCAGCGACTCAGCGTAGGCATGCACCGCCGGTTGATATTGACCGGTCGAGAACAAGCCAAGGCCGAGGAATTGATACGCCTCTGCATTCTGCGGATCGAGGCTGAGCGCGGTCCGCGCTTCGGCAATCGCGTTCGGGCCATCATCCAAACGATAGAAGAGGTAGGCCAGGGCCCCATGGTTCTCAGGAAGACTGGGCATGATCCGCGTCGCCTCTGCCAACTCGTCATAAGCCTCATCCCATTTTTTCTGCTGGCGGTAGATCGCACCGAGAGCGAAGTGCAGGGCGGAATTCTGTGGGTCAGCGGCCAGGACCTCGCGCATGGCTGCTTCAGCTTCGTGAAAGTGCTGCTGGCGCGCCTCGGCCGCGGCCTTCAACAACCCTTCGGGAATGGGAGCGCCGATCTGCGCAGACAGAGCGTTTCCCGAACTCAGCACGCGCATCAAGTCCTTGTTGGCGCCCACGGACTCCATCTGTCGGAGTTCGTTTTTTGTGGGCAGCGTAGCAAGCCCAGGTTCCACGACCAGACGCGCGAGACGGCTGCTGGGAACTCCGCCCATCAGCCAAGCGGCAAGCTGAGTTGTATCAACAGGTTGAGGGGTGGTTGGCTGGTTCTCGCTGGATTGGGCGACGACGGCGGCCGTCAGACTGAAAAGCAATAAGGATAGTAAAGCCTTGACTCTCACCGGACTCCCCAATACGTGGATTGGCTTGCTGGTGGCGGCTTTTGAGGGGAATGCGAATGGCAATCGCCTTCAGAAACGCCCTTAAGAAACATAGCCCGCCGGGAACCCGCGGGTAAGGTCACGGAGGTAACCCACCGGATGACTTTATTGGCTGTTTTGCATTGGCTGCCGCCTGTAGTTGTGATTGAAATCACAGCTCACCGTGGCGCGGTTCACCGATGATCACGGGGCCGTAGGATAAAACATTGAAAAGGCTTAAAGAAGGCCAGGAGAGTAAGCCGTGGTTTGACTTCCCCCTTGGCGTCCCGTACCCTATATTTTGGTGGTTGTCCTAGAGACCGTTGGAGGTTCTTATGGGTGAGTTCTCACCGTGGCATTGGCTCCTCGTAGCGATTATTGCCCTGCTGTTGTTCGGGCCGAAGAAATTGCCTGAACTCGGAAAAGGGCTGGCCGAGGGCATTCGCAGCTTTAAAGACGGCATGAAGGAACAGCCGCCGGCTCAGGCTTCGACCGATCCGAACAAGAAGACTGAAACCAAGAGCTAACCTGGTCCGCGACTGCCCACGCAGTCGCGACCTTCTGCTGTTCAATTCCTGAATCTCGGCTCCGCTCCTTATGTCCTTGCTTAGTAGTTCCCGGTTTTGAGGGTATACCCGGCTCTGAATTGCACCCGAATTCCCAAAGTTCTCAAATGTGGAGGTAGGTCGTCGTGCGTAGATCTCAATTATTCACTCTCATTGCGGTCTTCGGACTGTCATCGGCCGTGCTCGCCGACCAGGTCACGCTGAAAAACGGGGACCGGTTCACCGGTAAAGTCGTGAAGTCCGACGGCAAGACGCTGGTGCTGCACACTGATGCCGCCGGGGACATCACGATCCAGTTTGCCGCGATTCAGGACATCAAGACTGACCAGGAGTTGCACGTCAGCCTGAAGGGCGGAAAAACAGCTGTCGGCCCGGTCACCACCACCGACGGCAAGATTGAGATTGCCACTAAGACCACGGGGACCGTGGAAGCGCCCAAAGAAGACGTCACGCTCATCCGCAACGATGCCGAGCAATTAGCCTACGACAAGTCGCTGCACCCCGGACTGGCGCACGGTTGGAACGGCGGAGCCAACGTGGGCTTCTCCATCGCGCGGGGAAACAGCGAGACCGAGAACCTTGCCCTAGCCCTGAACGCCGTCCATCCCACGCTGAACGACAAGATCATGCTTTACGTGAGTTCGATCGATACGCAGAACAATCTCGCCACTCCCAGTACGGTTGCCAACCTTGTACAAGGCGGATTCCGCTACGATCGCAACCTGAATGCCAAGCTTTTCGTTTTTGGTGCCGCCGACTTCACCAGCAACGCCCTGCAGTTCCTGGACCTGCGCCAAGTGTACTCGGGCGGCTTCGGCCTTCACGCCATAGCCTCTGACACCACGACATTCGACTTCCTGGGCGGCGTCAACTATACCCACGAAACCTATTCCAATGGCACCGAGATTCCACCGACTCCGCCTTCGACCGCGCCCACCGGAGTATTTCAGTCTTATGGGAAGACCAACAGATTCGTTGCTCTCACCCTCGGCGAGGAACTGGACCACAAATTCGGCAAAAGCACCGTTCTGACGGAGAATTCCTACTTCTACCCCAACCTGCAGCAGACGGGCGAGTACCGCTGGACGCTCAACGTGGGCACCGTAACCAAGATCAGCAAGTGGCTGGGCTGGCAGAATCAATTTGGCGACATCTACGTCTCCAACCCGCCGACCAGCGCGAAGAAGAACGACGTAATTTTCACGACAGGCCTGAACATCGCCTTCGCGCACTAAATCGTAGCGTCGGGCAGGATCGTACCGCTGGCATCCTGCCGGCTGTCCCGAGGGCGCCTCGCCCTCGGGAGTCATCCACTACTCGAATTCCACGTACAAGAAAAACCGCCCAAAACAGGGCGGCTTTTCAATCATCAATTAAAAATCATCCATCATCAATTCTCGCTCTCAGTCGATCCCGTGAATCCTCATGCTCACCAACTGATCGATGCTGAGGTCATGAATTCCCCGCGAGCGCATGTCGCTGATGTACTCCGGCGTCACGTTGTGAATGCGCATGGCAATGAGTTCGTCTGGATCGGGATGCGCGTATCCCATGCTCTGCAACTTCTGAATAAACTCCGGCGAAACTCCGTGAATGCGAAACGCGATCAGCTTCTCGAGATCGATGTGATCGTAGCCGCGCTGCTTGAGTTCCGCCATCCACTCTGGCGTCGCGCCGTGGATTCGCATGGCAATCAACGTATCCTCATCCGGGGAATACCCACCCTGATGCAGGCTGCGGACCATCTCTGGGCTCACGCCGTGAATGCGGAAAGCGACCAGTTTATCGGCGTCTGAGATCTTCAATCCTTCAGCCCGCAGCGCCTCGATGAAGGCTGAATCGACGCGGAAGATGCGGAACGCGATCAGTTTGTCGGCGTCGAGACCGCTGAGATGCTCGTTCTTCATCTGCTTCGCGAATTCCAGGCTCACATCCTGGACCGCCATCGCGAACTGCTTCTCATCGTCCACCGAAAAGCCAAGCGAGTGCATCTCCCGCGGATAATTCGGATCCGGCTGAAAGTGAAACAATCCTGCACCTTCGCCGTTATTGAGAAAGCCTTCGCACTCGATCTTCCCCGCGTCGCGCGTGATGGTGAAGTGCACGTCCTGACGTCCGGGTTTGGAAAAGTCCACGCCCAGAAACGCACCCGCCGACCAGTCCGACTGGTGGCTCGATGTCCCGCCGTGATGGTGCTCGATCAGCGAGAACTCGACCTTGCCGGCCGCTTCGGATTTGCTGATGGTCCAGTCGCCGCTGCGCACTTCCGCCGCTCGATTCTTGACGACGAACAGCACAACGCAACACGCGAAAACCATATAGGCGAGGGTTCGGCGCATTCTCATAAGTCATCTCCTTAGATGTGATGTGGCCCAACTGCTCATGTGGCGACGGCCGCCTCGGCCGTCCAAGCGTGGCGAAGCCCCGCGCATTCACCACAACTGCGTTTAGAGGTCGGCCTTTGAATCCAGAATTCCCAGTTGTCGAAGCTGTATCAGTTTCTGCAGGGTCAGATCTTTGAAGCCATGCGCTTTCGCCCGCTCGATAAACTCGGGCGTCACGTCCTGCACCTTGGCGCCGATGATGTCGCTGATGTCGAGTTTGAATCCCGCCGATTGCAGGGCCTTGATGTATTCGGGCGTGACATCTTGCACCCGCATCCCAATGAGTTCGCTTGCCGACGGCTTGAAACCGAGAGCCTGGATACCGCGCACGTACTCAGGCGTCACGTCCTGCACCTTCATACCGATCACATCATCCGTCCGAAGCTCAAGCCCCAGTTCGTGCATCGCCTTCAGGTACGCGGGCATAACATCCTGCACCTTCAGACCGATCACTTGATTTGCTGTTACCACGAGGCCGGCAGCACGAATCTCACGAACGTATTCGGGAGTTACACCCTGCACCTTCATCCCGATCAGAGTGTTCACGTCGGGCTGCAGACCGGCTTCCTTCATAGCGCGATAATAGGCGCCGTCCGCGCCCTGGACCTTGAGACCGATGAGTTGATTCTGATCGGGATTGAGGCCCGCGTCGCGCAGTCCCTTCACATATTCTGGAGAGATGTCCTGCACTCGCATCGCGACCAAAGTCTCCGCGTCAGGATGCAAGCCCTGATCATGGAGCTCTTTGACGTATTCCGGCGTGACGTCTTGCGTCTTGAGCGCAATCAACTGGTCGACCGTCAGATCGGTGAGCCCTGCGGCCTTCATTTCGTCGATGTAAGACGAAGCCGTTGAACTGGCTGCTGTCTGCCCGCTGCTTTGCGGATGAGCCTCCGAAGGCTTTGCGGCGGCGGAGCTGCGAGGAGTCGCCGGCGAGGAACCGCTCGCAGGCTGAGCCGATGCTTGCCAGATCGCGTTCACAGACGGCGGATGCGCGATCCCCCGCAGAGCATTTCCAGCAACGAGTGCCGCGGTCAGGCAGAGGATACTGCCCGTTAGTCCGATGCCGCGCATTCCTGCGCCCAGCGTCTTCAGTCCGAGGACACGCACGATGCGCTCGGTCAGCGGGCCTCGGTTCGCGGCCATGGCAAAGACGGGAGCGCTGCGCCATTCTTCCATTAGCGTAAGAGCGCGTGCATACTCGACCGCATTGCCGCAGAGCTCCACTGCCATGTCATCGCAGCAGTGCTCGCGTTCCGCCCGAATTCGCTTGTTCAACCACCACACCGCGGGATGGTAGAAAAGGAGCGTTTCGACGCACACCTGGAACACATTGACAAAAGGATCGAAGCGCTGGATGTGAGCCAGTTCGTGGGCGATGACCACCTGAAGCTGCTCTTCTGAAAGGCCGGTTAGAGCCGTCACGGGCAAGAACACAACGGGACGAAACCATCCGATCACCGCAGGCGCTTGCAGCCATTTGCACTCGCAGTAGGCAATAGCGCGATTCAACCCCAGTTGGTCCTGCAGCGTGTAGCAGATCTCGAGCACACGAGGACTCACCACACTCGACTGTCTGCGGCGTTCCCGCTCGAGCAGCAAAAATCCGCCTGCAGAACGCAGGCTGAAGAACGCAACGCCGAGAAGCCAGGCCTCGACCAGCCACGGCAGGGCGTCGAGCGAAGGTGCGACAGAGGATCGTATGGAAGAAGACCGATGGGTCGAGCCACTCGCCGCGTCTCTGTCCCTCGCTGTTGGTTGGGCCGCGGCGAGCGGCGACGACTTCGCGGTGTCTGCCACACCGGAATGCTGCTGCGAATACACAAAGAAAGTCGCCAGCGGAGCCAGCAGCATGAGCACAAGCGCGCCCACTCCCAGCAGGTAGCGCGTCGATGCGCGACGGCACAGAGCCATCGCAGCCGCCGCTAGAGCCGCGAGCGCAGTTCCCTGCCATAGAAAATGCAAGAGCGCCCAACCTAGCGCCTGCATTGCGCTCGGGGAGAGCCAATTCATCAGAGTGTTCACTTGCGGCTCCTTTCGTATTCGTCCAGCAGACGGCGCAGCTCTTCAATCTCTTGCGGCGAAGACTTGCTGCCGGCGAGCGCGTGCATCATGAGTTGGCTCGCCGAACCCTCGAAGACCCTCTGCAACATGTCCCCCGCAAGCTGGCGCTTGGTCTGCTCGGCGGGGAGGCATGCTTCATAGACGTGCGCGCGCTGGGTTTCGTTTCGCTTCACGGTGCCTTTTGTGGTCATAATTTGCAAAAGCTTCAGTACCGTGGTGTAGCCGAGTTCCTTTTTCTCGCTGAGAGATTCATGCACTTCGCGAACCGTCGAAGGCCCGCGGGTCCAAAGCACGCGCAGAATTTCGAGCTCCGAAGCGGTCGGTTTGTGCGGAGTCTGCTTCATGGACCGGAACATACTACGAAGACATTCGTAGTGTCAACGAAAACCTTCGTAGACAACGAAAAAAGTATAGTCGGTTTTTGCTATTGCGTCGCTACCCGGGTCTGCTACCTTATGCTCCCATCTGGGGAATCTGACCTGAATTCAAGAATAGTGAAGGAAAAGGGGTTCAACATGAGCATTCGAAAAGCAGCCAGTGTATCGATCACCATCTGCGTGTTCGCAGCCCTGCTGTTCGCTGGCAGCGATGCCGGCAAGTCCGTGTCGGTGAACGGCTACGTTCTCGATTCGGCGTGCGCCTTTACCAAGGGTCTGCAGAAGCCCATCAGCGCACAGTGCGCCCAGGCTTGCGCGAAAGCGGGATCGCCGCTGGTGATTCTGGCCGACAACGGAACGATCTATTGGCCGATCGCTGATACAACGCCCTCCGCGGGTCAGAATGAGAAGCTGATGCCTTTCGCGGGACAGAGAGTCACCGCCAGCGGGAAGGTGTACGCGCGTGGAGGGTCATCCGCGATCGTGATCGAGAAGATCGCGGCAGAAACAGCGAAGTAGGGCGATCCGAAGCACACATCGCGGCTTCACATCACCCTCCCCCGAGCGACTCGGGCAGTTCCGCCAGCCGCGTCCCCAGCGACGGACGAATGCGTCCGTCGCCAC
>PMUM01000073.1 GCA_003166855.1 Acidobacteriaceae bacterium
GACATCATCATCGTCAACCATCACTTGTTCTTCGCCGATCTCGCCATCAAGTTGCAGGCTGAGGGAGCGCCGGACGCGGGAATCCTTCCAGAGGCTGCCGCTGTGGTGTTCGATGAAGCACACGAACTGGAAGATGTGGCTGGGAACTATTTCGGCATCTCAGTCAGCAATCTGCGGGTGGAAGATCTGGCACGTGACGTCGAGAATTCGATGCAACACAACCGGATGCTGTCGGCTTCGATATCGGGAGCACTCGGCAGTTTGCGGGAGCGCTCGCAATTTTTCTTCTCCCTGTTGCCGCCGGGAGATGGGCGCTTCGCTTTTGAGACTCGCCGTGAATTTCTAGAGGAAAACGGGGACGAGTTTGTGGGGCTGAACCAGGCGCTGACCCGGCTGGCTGGTGAACTCGAAGGCTTGGTGCAAAAGCCGGAAGAAGTATTCAACTTCGTCCGCCGGGCACAGGAGATTCAGGTGCAGCTCGGGTACGCGATGGAGTCCGAAGACCGCAATACAGTTTTCTGGATTGAGCGGCGAGGTGGGCGCTGGGGGTCGCGGGGCGCGGCTTCGGGCTCTGCCGGATCGACTCGAGGACGACAAAACGTATTTCTGCAGGCAACGCCGATCGACGTTGGTCCCATCCTGCGCGAATGCTTATGGTCGAAGTTGGAGTGCGCCGTGCTGACTTCCGCGACCCTGGCCGTGGGCGGTGGGTTTGAGTACATCCGGCAGCGGTTGGGCATGGAGCATGCTCGCGAGTCGGTGCTGCCTTCGCACTTTGATTATGAAAGCCAGGCGCTGCTCTACGTCCCGCCGGACTTGCCCGATCCGCGCACGCCGCAATTTACTGCGAAGGCGGCAGAACGCATTCGCCGACTGCTGGAGATCACGCGCGGGCGGGCCTTCGTTTTGTTCACCAGCTATGCGCAGATGAATGACATCTACCAGCGTCTGCTGGGCGAAGTTGAGTTTCCCATCTTAAAACAAGGCGACGCGCCGAAAACCGCGCTGCTCGAAGAGTTCCGCCTGACTCCAAATGCCGTGTTGTTCGCCACGTCATCGTTCTGGCAAGGAGTGGATGTACAGGGCGAGCAACTGAGTTGCGTCATTATTGATCGGCTGCCGTTTGCAGTGCCCAGCGACCCAGTCGTAGCCGCGCGGGTGAAGATGATTGACGCTGACGGGGGAAATGCATTCTTTCAATATCAAGTTCCGGCGGCGGTGATAACACTGAAACAGGGATTCGGGCGACTGATTCGCTCGCTGCACGACCGTGGACTTCTCGTGCTGCTCGATAACCGGATTCTGAAAAAGCAGTACGGGCGTGTCTTCGTGGAGAGCCTCCCAAACTATAAGAAGACCACCGACATGCGCGTGGTGGAGGAGTTTTTCGGTGTGGGCGGGTAATTCCGAATATTATCGAGACGTTCATCGAGAACGCGACGGGCCTTTCGCGATTGCCTGATCCATCTCTTCAAGCGATACTCGTTTGGTTCTCCTGCCCCGAAACAGTCCCTTCAGTTCACGCACCGACCTCGTGGCTGGCACGATCGAGAACTCCCTCTTGCTGGTTTCTACAAACTCGACCCGGTCGCCTGGGGCCAGACCCAGAGCCTCACGAACCTTTGCAGGGATGGTAATTTGCCCCCTGGATGTAACCGTGGCTGATGCCAATTGGGACTCCTAACTTCTGTTGTACATCCTTACATTACAGTGAGGAACTTAAACCATGTTAATCGTTATTTTCTTCCCTCCGTCGCTGCAGCGTCTCCTGTCGATGGCACCACCTGCACCGCAATTCCCGACGGTTCCGCTTTCGTGTGATAGACGCGCTCGGTGGCCTTCACGAAGTCCGCAGGCTTAGCGTCGGGAATGTTGACGAACGTCTGCGGATTGCGGTCTGTGAGCGGGAACCATGAGCTCTGCAACTGGACCATGATGCGATGTCCGCGGCGGAAGGTGTGGTTGATGTCCTGCATGGTGAAGTTGATCTCTTCCACCTTTCCGGGAATGAACGGCTCGGGCTTTTCAAAGCTGTGGCGGAACTTTCCGCGGAACGGTTCGCCGCGCACTAGTTGCTGATACCCGCCCATGGTGAACGATGGCGCGGGAACGTCCTTTCTCGGCTTGTCGCGGTCTTCGGGCCGAGGCGCATCCTGCTTGCTGTCTGGATAGTCGGGCGGATACACGTCAATCAGCTTCACATCCCAATCGGAATCCGTGCCGCTCGTCGAGACAAAAAGTCGTGGAGAGATCGGTCCGGCGATGGTTACGTCTTCCTGCAGCACTGGCGTCTGATAGACCACCACGTCGGTTCGGCTATCGGCGAAGCGCTGGTCCGAAAGCATATATTCCTGGGGCACATTCAACGCCGCATAATTCACAAACGGCACGGGCTTGGCCGGGTCGCTGACATACTCATCGAAGGAGGGATTGTCCGCAGCAGGGGCGTCGAACGAAAGTCCGCCATTGGCGTGAAAGTAGAGAGTTTTCGGTTCGGCATTCTTTGGCGGCCACGCGGAGTATTGGCGCCACACATTCGTACCCGTTTCGAACACATACGCCTTGGGAAGTTTGGCATCGCCGTTGCCCTTGAGATACTGCTCGAAGAACGGGAACAGAATGTTCTTCCGGTAATACTCGCCGGTGTTGGAGGCGAAGTCCACCCGTCCCAGATGGTTGCCATCAAAGCGAGCCCAACCGCCGTGCACCCATGGTCCAATAACCAGAGCGTTGAATATCCCTGAATTGTTCTTATCGATCGAATGGAATGTTGAGAACGGGCCCTGCAAGTCTTCCGCGTCGAACCATCCACCCACGGTCAGAACGGCGCAATGAATGTTCTTCATGTGCGGGGCGAGATTGCGTGCCTTCCAATAAGCATCGTAAGTGTCGTGCCCCACCTGGTCGTCCCACAGCGCGCTCTTGCCATCAAGATACTTCCGCAGGCTCGACAGTGGTCCGGCTTGCAGATAAAACTCGTAGGCATCTTTGGTGCCCCAATCGAAAGGCACGGACCCCTTCGGCGGAAGTTGCGGATTCTCCTGCGGCTTGAACTGGCTGTAGAAACCGAAGTTCGCCGCCAGCATGAACGCGCCCCCGTGGTACGCGTCGTCGCCCATGAAAAGGTCGGTCATGGGAGCCTGCGGCGAGGCGGCCTTCAGCGCGGGATGCGAATCGATGATGCTCGCCGAGGTGAAGAATCCGGGATACGAGATTCCCCAAATCCCTGCGTTCCCGTTGTTGTTCGGCACATTCTTGAGCAGCCAGTCGATGGTGTCGTAGAGATCGGTGCTGTCGTCAACGTCCTGGTTCGATTTCTTGTCGTCGATGTGTGGACGCATCTCGAGGAACTGGCCCTCTGACATGTAGCGCCCTCGGACATCCTGAAAGACGAAGATGTATCCCGCTTTGTCGAAGTCCGGCGAGGGGCCAAGTTGCGGGCGGTACAGGTCGACGCCGTAAGGCCCAACGCTATAGGGCGTGCGATCGATCAGGAACGGGTACAAGTGCGAGCTATCTTTCGGCACATAAACCGAGGTGAACAGGTGTACGCCGTCGCGCATGGCGATTCTGTATTCGTACTTCGTGTAATGCTCTTTGACGTCGAACGCGGGCGTATCGGGCTGGTTCTGCGCTGAAAGACCTACGGTTAAGGACAGTATGAAAAGCAGAATAATCGGCAGTTTCCGAGACAGCATGCGCGCTCCTTGGGACGAAATCACGATTAGGCAAGCTACAGTCCCACGGGGAATCGAGTCAAGCGGACTGCTCCGGCACCGCTATTCCAGCGGTACAATAGATGTTCGCCATACAGCGCAGCCGGCCCAGTATACGGACTCGAGCTGCTGGGGGATCATGTTCGAAGTCACTGTCGAAGACACGTTTGCCGCGGGCCATTACCTGCGCAACTATAAGGGTAAGTGCGAGAATCCGCACGGCCACAACTACAAGATCCGGGTCACTCTGGCCGGTGCGGAGTTGGACAAGGCCGGCTTGCTGCTCGACTTCAAAGACCTGCGCGAAGTCATGAAGCACGTCATCGAGCGCCTGGACCACCAGATGATCAACGAGATCGAGCCGTTCACGGTGATCAATCCGTCGGCAGAGAATCTGGCAAAATATTTTTACGACGAGTCGAATAGCAGGTTGAAAGCCGTAACCAGCGGCCGCGTGCGTGTCAAAGATGTAACCGTCTTCGAGACCGACACGACCACCGCCAAGTACAGTGAGTAACCCAGTGGCCAGCTGCCAGTTGGCGGTTGCCAGTGACAGCACAAGAGAGATTGACGATTGGGACGATCTTATAAGGATCTCGTCGCGTGGCAGAAGGCAATGGAACTTGTGACTGCAATCTATCGAGCTACTGCGACTTTTCCGAAGGATGAACTGTTTGGGATCACTTCGCAGCTTCGGCGGGCTGCGGTCTCCATCCCCAGCAATATCGCTGAAGGGCAGGGCAGACTCTCGGAAAAGGAATTCCGATATTTTCTTGGGCAGGCAAGGGGTTCTTTGATGGAAGTCGAAACTCAAATCCAGATTGCCGCGAATCTCAGCTATTTGCCGAAGGAGCACATAAACAGGTTATTGGAGGCGTGCGCCGAGGTAGGTCGTATTCTCAACGGCCTCTTGGCGTCGGTGTCGAGACAAAGGGAAGCTTGAGACTGGAAACTGGCGACCGGCGGCTGGTAGCTGTTTTTTATGCAGATCACCGAAATTTACAAATCGTTGCAAGGGGAGTCGACCTATGCGGGTCTGCCCTGTGTTTTCGTTCGCCTGACGGGATGCAATCTGCGGTGCTCGTGGTGCGACAGCGAATACACTTTCCAGGGCGGCCATAAAATGGCCATCGACGAAGTCTTGGCCGAGGTTTCGGGACTGAGTCCCGGCGGCGGCTTGGTGGAGATCACTGGCGGTGAGCCGATGCTGCAGGAGCGCGAAGTCGTTCCCTTGATGCAGCATCTTCTTGATGAGGGTTACAAGGTCCTACTCGAGACCAGCGGAGAGCGGCCACTGGAGCGGGTTCCCTCCGGCGTCATTAAGATCGTCGACGTGAAGTGCCCGAATTCGGGCGAGGGCGAGACGTTTTGCATGGAAAACCTTGAGACTCTGTGTCCGCACGACGAAGTCAAGTTTGTTCTGAGCAGCCGCGCTGACTATGACTTTGCGCGTGAGTTTACCAACAGGCACAATCTGGCCGAGCGGGTGAGTGCAGTCCTGTTTTCCCCAGCATTCCGCAAAGACGCGACCGGCGCCCGCGACAGCTCGCATTGCCTGCTCGATCCCCAGGAACTGGCTGAGTGGATGCTCCGCGACGACGTTCCCGCCCGGCTTGGGTTGCAGTTGCACAAATTTATATGGGACCCGGCGGTGAAAGGAGTGTAGAGAGGCGATTGATGATTTCTGATTGTTGATTTTTGATTGAACGCCTGACGAGCCACCTTGGGTTTTCAATCAGCAATCAAGAATCAGCAATCAACAATCTTTTTGATGACGATCTCAAAGCAATCTCGTGCAGTCGTGCTGTTGAGTGGTGGGATGGACTCCTGCGTTTGCGCCGCTTTGGCGGCGCGCGACCACGAGGCCGCCGCCGTCCACATCAGCTACGGCCAGCGGACCGAGGAGCGCGAACGCCAGTCGTTTCTTGCCATCTGCCAGCGTCTGAAAATTCGCGACAAGCTCATGGTCAGAAACGAGGCTCTCCGCGCCATTGGCGGATCGGCGCTCACAGACGATGCCATCGATGTGCCAACCGCCGAAGAGGTCGGACAGACAGTTCCCGTCACCTACGTTCCTTTTCGCAATGCTCATTTCCTGGCTGTCGCCGTGAGTTGGGCCGAGGTGTTGGGCGCGGAAAAGGTGTACATTGGCGCAGTCGAGCCTGACAGTTCGGGCTATCCGGATTGCCGGCCGGCGTACTATAAGGCGTTCAATGAAGTGGTAAAGGCGGGTACGAAAGAAGGTCTGATTGAAATCGTCACCCCGCTCATCGCCATGCGCAAAACCGATATAGTGCGGCTTGGCCTTGAACTCGGTGCTCCCTTCGATTTAACTTGGTCATGTTACAGCCGCGAGGACCAGGCTTGTGGCATCTGCGACAGCTGTGTGTTGCGCCTCCGCGCCTTTGAGGCAGCGGGTATGCAGGATCCAATATCGTACGCGGCGCGATAGATATTTGTAGTAACAGATTTCGATCGGCTTTTGGAGATCGGCGAGCAAAATTTAACTTTGCCGGGAGGCAAGATGAAAAAATATTTTGCAATTCTTCTATTCGCTATGCTGGCGCTTGGGCTGTGTGCTCCTAGTGTCCTTGCCCAGGCTTCAGGATCGGTCAAAGGTGTGTGTAAAGATGCCCAGGGAAATCCCATCGCCGACGCAGTGGTGGTCTGGGCCAATATGGACAACGGCCAGAAGTACACGCTGAAGACCAACAAGAAAGGCGAATATTTTTCGCTCGGACTTTCGCCCGGCAAGTACCTGGTCACTCTCTACAAGAACGCCGACGATGCGAAGGCGAACAAGGAGATGGACCACGTTAAGGGCTTCCAGGTCAATCTCGACGAGAACGAACTGCCATTTGATCTAAAGAAGGACCAGGAAGCCGCCGCCAAGGGCCAGGGGCTTTCACCCGAACAAGCGAAGGCGATGCAGGAGGCCCAGGCCAAGCAGTCGAAGGAAACCAATACCGTCAAGGGTCTGAACGAGAAGCTCAACGCGGCCAAGACCGCCGCTGATGCCGGCGATTACGACACGGCCATCGCGGCCCTGACCGAGGCCACCCAGATGGACGCGACCCGCGATCTGATCTGGTTCAAATTGGGCGACTACTACCGCATGTCGGCGCCCAAGCAGACCGATCCGGCTGAAAAACAGAAACGCCTCGATTCAGCCGTTGAGGCTTATCAGAAGGCCGTGGACCTGAAAAAGGCTGCCACCAATGATAAGGATCCCAACGCAACGAAGAACCTTGCCGCTTACTACAACAACCTGGCGGACGCTTACTACAAGGCGAAAAAGGTCGACGATGCGGTCAAGACCTACGAAATTGCGGCGCAGACGGATCCATCCGCGGTCGCTCAGGCTTACTTCAACATCGGCGCCGTCCTCACCAACTCCGGCAGGCCAGACGAGGCCAATGCGGCCTTCGACAAGTGTCTTGCCGCCGACCCTACCCGGGCCGAAGCCTACTACCAAAAGGGACTGAACCTGCTGGGCAAGGCTACCCTCCAAGGCGATAAGACCGTCGCACCCCCGGGGACTGCCGAGGCCTTCCAGAAGTACCTGGAGCTCTCACCCACGGGTCCGAATGCCGAAAGCGCCAAAGCCTTGCTCGCCAGCATCGGCTCGAAGGTGGAAACGACCTATGGCACGAAGAAGAAATCCACAAAGTAGTTACTTCCGGACCTAACCATTCAAAGGGCGGCTCAACCGGGCCGCCCTTTGTGCGTCTGGCCATAACCCAAGAGGTTACTTAGGTCTATGGACTTGCTGTTCTTCGCACATGGGCTCTGTCGCGGTACAGTTAACTGTCTGAGTTTTCTTCCCATTCTGTGGTGCGTGCGATTCCTGAGGTGTGAGGACGAATGGCAGCACCAACAATTGCTCCAATTTCGGTTGCATTAGAAGGGTTCTCTGGGACTGGCAGAGTCGCGACTCCAGCACTGCTCGGCGGCATGCTGCATGCCGCGGAGAAGATCAGCGACCTGATTTTTTCGCCCGGCCGTCCGCCCCAGGTGCAAGTCTACGGCCAGATGATTCCGGTGCAGGTTGCCGGACTTACGGTCCTCACCGCCGATGACACCCGCCACATTGCTGCCGACTTGATCGGCGACAACAAGCAGGCTGTCACCACCCTGCGCGAGCATGGAGCGTGCGACATTTCCTTTGGATTGCCCGGTTTGGCCCGTTTCCGGGTCAACATTTTTATTCAGCGCGGCAGTTGCGCCGTTGTAATGCGCGTGATTCCCACCGTGATACCAGACTTTGCATCCCTGCGATTGCCCCAACAATTATCCGAGATCACCAAACTCAGGGATGGAATTGTTCTCGTGACGGGAGCGGCGGGCTCTGGGAAGTCGTCCACCTTGGCGGTACTTCTCGACGCCATTAACCGGGAGAAGTATTACCACATCATCACCATCGAAGATCCCATCGAGTTCTTGCACAATCACAAATGCTCCACGATTCATCAGCGGGAACTGCATAGCGATACGCCCAGCTTTGCCCACGCTCTGCGCTCGGCGATGCGCCAGGCGCCGAAGGTCATCCTCGTCGGTGAAATGCGCGATCGCGAAACGATTGAAATCGTCCTGGAAGCGGCGGAGACCGGCCACCTGGTGTTTTCGAGCCTTAACACTGTGGACGCATCCAAGACTGTCGAGCGGGTTGTCAGTTCTTTTGCTCCCTCTGAGCAGCAGTCGGTGCGCGAGCGCTTTGCCAAGTCATTCCGGTACGTCGTCTGCCAGCGGCTCATGTCGAAGTCCGATCGCAGCGGGCGCGTGGCTGCCTTTGAGGTTCTTAAGTCCAACGCCCGTACTCGCGAGTGCATCGAAAAAGGCGAGCGCGAGAATAAGAATCTTCTGGATGCGATTAAGGCTGGTGTCTCTGACGGAATGCAGCACTTCGATGGGGAGATCGCGCAACTGGTTCAGGACCGCCTAGTCGATCTCGAAACTGGCCTTTCGTTCGCCAGTAACCCGGCGACGCTCGGCCAGGAATTGGCCCGGTAAGAATCCTTCCCCGTAATGCCGTTGGCGCCATCGTCTTTTTCCTGTCGTATCATCTCTGCATGTCCGCCCCGCCGTTGAATTCTATTGTCTTGAGCTTTGAGGACGCCCGCCGCGTGGTGGAGAAGCAGGCGGCGCTCGTCCAAGCCGGTGCCGTGGAATCCGTTGATCTACTCGCCGCCGCGGGTCGCGTGCTGGCCGAACCGGTGCTGGCGGATCGCGATCTTCCCCCGTTCCCACGCTCCACACGAGACGGCTATGCCGTGCGCTCCGCGGACTTGTCGCAGGTCCCGGCAGCGCTGGATGTGATCGGCGAGATCAAGGCGGGAGAGAAACTCGACAAAATCCCCGCCAACGTTGCTAGCCGACAAACAGTGTCGATCATGACGGGGGCCCCGGTCCCGGCCGGAGCGGACGCGGTTGTGATGGTTGAGTACACCTCTCTGCGGGGTAAGCAGGTCGAAGTCACCCGGGGTGTTGTGCACGGAGAAAACATTGTTCCTCGCGGTTCTGAAGCTCGCGAAGGCTCCGTCTTAATCGATCGGGGTGTGCGTTTGAATGAGGCGGCCATCGCTCTCGCCGCATCGGCGGGCAAATCGCGCTTGCAAGTCCACAAGCGCCCGCGAGTCGCTGTGCTGACGACCGGGGACGAGATTGTGGAAATCGACGCCAAGCCGGGGCCAACTCAGATTCGCAATTCGAACAGCTATTCTCTGGCGGCGCAGATTCGGCGCGCGGGCGGTGAGCCGGTGCTTTTGCCCGTAGCCCCCGACGAGTTGCACGGATTGCGCCGCTTGATTGAAGAGGGCCTGAAGTCAGCCCTGCTCGTGATGACCGGTGGCGTCTCCATGGGGCGTTACGATCTGGTCGAGCAAGTGCTTTCCGACATGCACGCGGAATTCTTCTTCACGGGGGCGAAAATCCAGCCCGGGCGTCCGGTGGTATTCGGCAAATGTGGCTCCTACTTCTTTGGCCTGCCCGGAAACCCGGTTTCGACCATCGTGACGTTCGAACTTTTCGCGCGCCCCATCCTCGAGGCGTTATCCGGCAAGGTTCCGGGCAAACTGATATTTCCTCATGTGCGACTCAAGAAAGAGATTCGCATCAAGACCGGCCTCACTCGCTTTCTCCCGGCGATCCTTTCCGGGGAATTCGAACATTCGGCGGTCGAACTGGTCGCATGGCAAGGCTCAGGCGACGTTGCGGCGACCGCCCGCGCGAATTGCTACGCTGTCATTCCCCCGGACCGAGAATACATCCCCGCCGGCGAATGGATTGCGGTGATGTTACTGTAGTTGCGCGGTGGGCCCTGTATGCCCGATGAGTTCTCGACGTCCGCTCTCCATGTAAGATAGGAATGACGCATGCCAAAGAAACTTTCCCATTACGACCGCGCAGGCCGCGCCCGAATGGTGGATGTTTCTGGCAAAACGGCGACCAGACGCGAGGCGGAGGCCAGCGCCTTTGTGGCGATGAGTCCCGCAGTGCTCGCAGCGTTTCCCGAGAATCCTAAAGGCGATCCGCTCGAGGTGGCTCGAATCGCCGGCATCATGGCCGCGAAACGCACGTCAGAGCTGATTCCCATGTGTCATCCTCTCCCGCTCTCGATCATTGATGTCGATCTACGGCTGTGCGAGAATGGCGTCGCTATCACGTCCAAAGTCGCAACCACCGCGGAGACCGGAGTCGAAATGGAGGCTTTGGTGGCCGCCAGCGTATCTGCGCTGACGATCTACGACATGTGCAAGGCCGCGGACAAGGGGATTGAGATTCAGCAGATCGTGCTGGAAAGGAAGAGTGGCGGGAAGAGCGGAGAGTACCGGCGCGCGAAGTAACGACCTCAAATTTCATGGCGAATAACGTCAAGCTGCTGGTGGTGGACGACAATCCGATGGTGCTGGCGATGCTGCAGCAGGCGTTGACTCCGCTGGCGCTAGTCACGACCGCGACGGATGCTGCTGACGCGCTCTTGAAAGCCGTCGACGATACCCCCGATTTGCTGGTGTGCGACTACAAAATGCCGGGAATGGATGGAAAGCAGCTGGTTGAAAAACTAAAGAGCCGCCCGGCGACCGCAAATTTTTCCACCGTGTTGATGGCGAGCAAAGCTGACATCGCGGAACGCCTTTCGCCCGCTGACGCAGCCGATGATTATCTGGAGAAGCCGTTTTACCTGAAGGATGCCACGCGCCGCATCAAGCGCACGATTGACCGCATTGCGCTGGAGAAGATGGCGAAGACCGCTCCCAAAGATGGCGTGGTGCGGGGCAGTCTGGCGCAGATGAACGTCATCGATTTGATGCAGTCGCTTGAGATGGGAAGGAAGAGCTGCCAGCTTTCCCTGAGCAACGACGGCGACCAGTGCGAAGTGTTTTTTGCTGAGGGGCAGGTGAAGCATGCGACCTACGGAGCCCTGGTGGGCGACGAGGCCGTGTTCAAAGTTCTGCGCTGGACCGGCGGAAATTTTCAGCTCGACTTCGAAGGCAAAACGGACAAAGAAACGACGCAGCTCAATACCCAGGGACTGTTGATGGAAGGCTTGCGGCTGCTCGATGAATCCTCGCGCGATGCAGGCGGAGAACCGGAACCTGAGGCTGCCCCTGTTGCGAGTGCGCCTTCCACTCCTCCCAGTGCGCCCAGTGCGCCCAGTGCTCCCAGCGCGCCTCCAGCGCCTGCGGGCAGAGGCCGAAGGGAAGAAGAGGAAGATGTCCTCCTCGATGGCTGAACCGCGGAACGTCACGGCCGCCGTGGTGACGGTCAGCGACTCCTGCGCTCGCGGGGAACGCGAGGATCTCTCGGGTCCGGCAGTGGCACAATTTCTGCAGAAGCTTCACTTCTCGGTTGCCGTGCGCGAAGTAGTTCCGGATGACTCCATTCAAATTCAGAACTTGCTGATCAAGCTGGCGCGCGAGGTTCAGTTCGTCGTGACGACGGGCGGAACCGGGATCGCCGCGCGCGACGTTACTCCAGAGGCCACCTTGGCCGTGTGTGATCGGCTCTTGGACGGTGTGGCGGAGCGAATGAGGAGTGAGGGCAGCAAGAAGACCCTATTTGCCGCGCTGAGCCGGGGAGCGTGTGGCGTCCGGGGGCGGACTTTGATTCTCAATTTGCCGGGGAGTCCTGTCGGGGCGGTGGAGTCGCTGGAGGCCGTGGCGGCGCTCATCCCACATGCTATTGAGTTGCTGAGCGGGAAGACGGATCATAGGTAGCTGGTGGCCAAAGGCGCTGCCGCGACACAAACCGTCGCGGCCTGGACGGGCGAAGGCGCCCGTCCCCACACGAGCAGTTCCCACACCAGCATTCCCTACATGTGCATTTTTACTTCACGGGCTTGCCTGGGCCTACTAGCGCGCGACCCGGGAATACCTCGGGGACTAGCTTGCCTTCGTTAATCACTGGCGTTCCTCCTACCAAGAGATAGCTCACTCCAACGCTCGGTTCCATCGGCTTGTCGAAGGTGGAGCGGTCGGCGATGGTTTCGGGATCGAAGACGACAATGTCTGCGTCGGCTCCTTCCTGCAGGCGTCCTTTCTGGTGGCCGGCGGGAGTGGAGCGCTCCAGCATCTGGGCGGGCATCAGCGTCATCTTGCGGAGGGCTTCCATCAAGGTGAGTGTCTTTTTCTCGCGGACATATTGCGCCAGGATGCGCGAGTAGGTGCCGGCGTTGCGCGGATGCCCTTCGGCTCCATCGCTGGCAATCATGACTAGCGGATTGGGGATGATCTTGTCTACCGTTTCCTGCGTGTTGGCGAAGATGAGCACCCACTGTCCCTTGCTGGAATTATGGAGTTCCTCGAAACGCTCTTTGGTGAGGTGCTCGCCGGTGCCGGGTAAGACGAGGTTGCCGTAGTCGATGCCCAGTTTTTCGCGCCAGCCGGGATTGAACACTGCGGAATTGATGGCCGTCATGCCGGCGATGTAGGGATATGCCTCGGTGGTTACATCGAGTCCACGGGCGCGCGCTCCTTCGATCAGTGAAATGCATACCAGCGAGTCACTCAGGCAGGTGCTGTTGACATGCACGATGTGCAGAGCAGCCCCGGTGATCGCGGCTGCTCCGATGACTTCCTCGGTGGACTCGATTGCCGATCCGGGCTCAACGTGCCCGGCGCTACGCATGTGAGTATAGACCGGCACCTTGCGCTCGGCCGCCACTCGGAAGACGTCAATGACCTCGAGACGGGTGGCGCCTGGGGTGTACTCAATGCCCATGCCGATGCCGAGAGCGCCGGCATCAAGTTGGTCGCGCAGACGCTGCCGAATGCGCTCGATCTGTTCGGGCGTGGCGGCTTGATCAGTGGCGGGTCCACTTTTCGGCAGAATGGTTCCGTCGGGCAAAGGCGCGCCGAACACCAGCGATCGCGCCGCGACGTGGCTGGCTGTGGTGCCGTAGTGGATGATGGAGCGTCCTTGCTTGGATTTCAGGAACTGAGCGACGTCGGGCGCGCCGATTTCCATTTCGAGAGCTGTGGTAACGCCGTCGAATGCTTTCACGCGCTGGCTGGCAAGTTCTTGGCCGTGCTGGTGCAGATCAATGAAACCGGGGGCAACGACGAGCCCAGCCGCGCGGATCGTATGACGCCCGCTGAGTGGAGCCGCAGAAATGCTGGCGATCTTCCCGTCACGGATGCCAACATTGCGTACGGCATCGAGCCCGGTCTCGGGGTCCATGACGCGACCGCCTTCCAGGACTAGGTCATATTGCTGGGCTACGGAGAGCGTGGATGCAATTGTGAGAAGACAGACACTGAGGAACAGGTTGCGCATGGGGGCTCCGAAGTCAGCGATGATAGCAGGCGTCTTCGTGGACTGACACATTCCTTCCTCGATCACGTACACTAGCGGTTTCCTCTTGAAGAGTATTGGACACATACTGGCGCGCTACACAGCGTGGGTTCTGGGCCTGATGAAGGTGCTCGGGATCTGGGGACCGTTTGTGATTGCGTTTGCCGACAGCGCATTGTTGGGCATGCCGGTGGATTTCATTGTTGCGACGTATGTGTATCAGGACCGCAGGCGCCTTCTGCTCTACATCGCGATGGCGTCGCTCGGGTCGGCGCTAGGCAGCATTCCGCTGTACATCGTCGGCTATCTTGGCGGGGAGAAAGTGCTCCGGAAGCGGATTTCGGAAGAGCGTTTTCTAAAGATTCATCGTTCGTTTGAAAAGCACGAATTCTGGGCGCTGATGTTTCCGGGGATGCTGCCGCCGCCCATGCCGTTCAAGATTTTCGTGCTGGGTGCGGCGGTATTTGAAATGCGGTTCCGCGACTTCCTGGTGGCGATCTTTGTAGGAAGATTTGTCCGGTTCCTGGTCCTGTCGGTGCTGGTGCTTTGGTTCGGCCCGCAGATTGTCGGATTGTTCGGCGGAGCTGTGAAGCGGCATTGGATTTGGATTCTGGTGGCAGCCGCGGCGGGAGTTTGCTTGTGGCTGGTGCTGCGCGGGAGAACCGCGGACGAGGAGTTTGGAGAGTAGGAAGAACGCGCAGACGCACCATGGCTCAGACGGGCCAAAGGCCCGTCCTCACGGAAGCATCTTTTCTACACGAGCCCTAAGGTGTGCGTGCTGCTTACGCGGCAGCCGAGTGGTCGCTGGACTTATCCAGCCATCCAGCAATCGCGTGGAATAACACCGGAGCGCCGAACATTACCGTGGTAAACAACAGATCTCCCACCACGGCGTGGCGGAAGAAGGGCAGGCCGGCGTCATAGCAAGTCATGAGGCCAGCGGCGGTGCGGGGATACATGTCCCATGCAGCCCAGACCGCGAAGTTACTCACCACAAAAAATGTGACCGCACCCGCCAGTGCGGAGCCAAGAATCCGGAACGCTCCCGCATTCTGCTTGAGGGTGGTGCCCAGCCACAGCATGGCGGCATACCAGGCCCAGGTCACAAAGTGGTCCCAGCTGAAGGGATATTTGTAGACCAGGGTCGTAAGGACGACATCGGATGCGGCGAGCAACACCAGTGGGATCCAAAGGCGGCGGCGTGGCGCGCGTGCACCGAAGAACAGCAGAGCTGCTCCCACCGGCGTAAAGGCCATGGGATGGGGCATGAAACGGACTGCTACGGCGAAGAGGAGGAATACGTATGCCAGCATGAATCACCTCGTGACGAATTCTTATTCTGGGCGCTGGAGAGGCTGACGTCAAGAGAGGATCGGCGGCGAGCAGATATTTTGACAAGCGGAGATGAGTGTCATTGTTTCTCGAACGGCTTGCCAGGCTTCTGACGCTGACCGGGTTCGGGGACGACAGTCTGACCTTTGCCGGAATCGTAGACATCACCGACGACGTGCAGGTTCTGGTCGATTTCCACCGCCCGGCTTAGGCCGCCGCGACTCCGGCCCTTGAGCGAGCGCGGTATCCCGGCATAGCGCAGGTCCTGAAAGAGGACGATAAAGCCCTGCTCGGGAGGCTGGAGCGCTTCAGTTTCCGTGATGGGATACTGCGCCCAATCGAGAAACACGCGCCCCACATAAGAATTCTTGGCAGCCAGGGTGACAGGCGTCTCTTCCGGCTTGTAGCGGATCTCGAGGTTGCCTTCGGGATCGACTTCAGGGGCCAGCGAATTCACTGACGCTAAGGCAAAGAATGCCGGAGTTTCGACAACGCCGTACCAGTGGAACGGGTCAATCCATTTCGGGTAGGCCGAGGCCCGCAGCGGATCGGCCCCGTTGTAGGAGCGGGCCTCGAGGGCGTTGACAGCGCGGCGGTGCTCGTAGTCGCGCAGTCCCCAGAGCACCACGATGCCCAAGAGTGCAAGGGTCGCGGCGACTCGGCCGCGCGGACCATGCTGGCGCAGGCCGATTTCCCTGTCGATCAAGCCAAGAAACAACGGGACGATTAAACCCAGAATCAGGAAGCCAAGGATGATCGGTTCGACGATGAAGACGATGTCCCAGGAATACCACCTGCCCGAAAACGGCCAGAAGGGGCGAACGCCGTAGTTATTTGTGAAATCGAGCAGGATGTGGCTGAGTCCAGCCAGGCAGGCGTAGAGATAAAGCAGGCCCCAACGCGGAGGCAGGTGGGGATCCTTGATTTTGCGTCCCCGGATGCGCCACAGCAGATATACAAAGCCGACAACCACCAGGGCATCGAGCGGTACTCCAACGAAGGAATGGGTGAATCCGCGATGATGCGCGAAGGCGAAGGCCGGACCGCGAAGACCGCCGATGATGTCCAGATCGGGCGCCTCCGCCGCAAGCGTGAGGGTGAGTGTGGCAAGGGCAGTCTTGCGGTTGAGTCCGGCGCGTCCCATGCAGGCGCCGGTCAGGAAGTGAGTGATGGGTTCCAATCGGTTCGAGGAATTCTATTGCGCCAGCCCGCAATGCGCCATCGGAACGCACCGGGAGACTCAGCGAAGTTAATTTGACGCGGGAATCCGGGCGAGGACGCAAAGTAATTCATCGCGGAGCGGACGTCAGCGGCTGGGCGCCAGCAGCGTCAAGGCGTTCGGGACCACCGTGATTTCGGCGGGCAGAGTGCCGAGCAATTCTCCGTCGGCCTCGACATAGATCTTGCGCTGGTCCGGCGAAGTGGCCGAGGGGGGCCCGTACTGACATGAGACGCTCGGGCTGTGGGCAAGATCGATACCCGGCACCGACCAGCGCAGCCGCAGCAGGCCGCGGGTCACATAAGCAAGATAGGCCAGACGGCTGGCGGTGCGGGAGAAGACGAGCCGGATATCGTCCCGGTCGAGCGAGGCTCCCGGAGCGAGTTCCTGGACAACTCCCCCGAAGTTGCGGATACGCACGGCGAGCAGCTCGGTGACTTCCGCGCGACTGGGTGCAACAGAACCGGTTTCGATGTACTCGATCACAAAGCGCGGCATGGGATAGCTGAACCACAAATGCCAGGCCTTGGCGTAGTAGGCGGCCATCCCCATGCGCTGCTTGGTTCCGGTATGGAGCTTGTAAAAAAGGTGAGCATCGACCCCAATACCGGCGGCGACTACGAAATAACGCGTGCCGCGCTTGCCTTGAAGATCGGCGAAGGCCACGCGGCCGAGAGCGATGCGGCGTGGGGTAGCTCGCAGCGAGGCCTTCGCCGCTGCCGCCACGTTGAAGGGAAGCTTGATGTCGTGGGCCAGGGCGTTGGCTGTTCCCATGGGCAGAATTGCCAACGCTACTGGAGAGTTCGCGAGCACTTGGACGATGTTGTGGATGGTGCCATCGCCGCCACAGGCGAAGATGGTGTCGCAACCGGAGTCGATGGCCCGGCGGGTTTCTTCGATGGCGTGAACCGGGGAGTCCGTGGGAACCAGATCGGCATCAACAGCTCCGGCTCTGAGGATCGCGAGGGCAGATTCCAATTCCCGCAAGCGCTGCTTGCTACCGCCGGAATCCGGATTGTAGAGCAACGCGGCCTTACGCATAGCAGGTCGAAGCTGGATTGTACCTGAGCGGGACAGGTTAATCGGATGATCCGCGCGAGCCCCACTCCCACATGCCGAACATGGCTTTCTGGGGCAGCGGATGGCCGACCTGGCGGGCGAGCATGGTGATTTGGCCTCGGGCGATGGCATCCACATCGCGGGGAGAAAACTCACGAAGGACCAAGCGGGATGTCTCGAGGATCTGCCTGATTCCGGGTCGTTTGGGGTAATTAGTCTCTATAACGCTGGCACCGGCTTGGGATAGGCTCTTAGTCGATTGTCGGAGATCCAAGCATGAAGTTTGTTGCTGTACTGAGAATCGCACTCTGCATTGCGCTACTGCCTTTTCTCCCAGCCTTTGGGCAGTGTACTCTGCCCGGATCTCCGTTGGCAGGTACGATAGATTCGACGTTCGACGCGTACACGACTCAGAATGGCCCGGGCTGGACCGGTGCCGACGGCACCTATTCTCTGCCTCTGCCGGACGGGACCAACCTGTGGATGTGGTCGGACTCCTACATCGGCAGCGTCGATCCCACGACGCGCCTGCGCAGCAATTATCTGTTCACGGCACACAACTCACTCACCATTCTGAATCAGGCTACGGGATCATGGACGACTGTCGGCTATCCTCCGAAGACGACCTCGTATTTTGTCCCCAAAAGCAAGAGCGATTGGTTCTGGCAAGGTGACGGGTACGTAACGCAGCCTTCTACGGGTACGTACCAAATCAAGATCATGCTGACTGAGTGGACCGGCTTATTCAAATTGGTCGGGCATTCGGTGGCGACTCTGTCTTGGCCAAGTCTCTCGATCGTTTCGACCACCCCCGTTGCCGGCCTCGACACGAGCCTGACGTGGGGAACAAAAATCCTGCCAGTGGGGAACTACTTCTACATTTACGGGCTTAAGGATCCTGGCACGAACACCAAGACTCCTTACGTCGCGCGAACGACTTCCATCAACAATCTGACGAACGCGTCGAAGTGGCAGTTCTGGAATGCGACCCAGAAGAAGTGGCTGGCCGACGAATCGAATGCCACCGCTATGACCGGCGCGGCGGCGGTGACACCCGAGTATTCGGTCGATGCGATGAGTTACAACGGCGGGACCTTCTACCTCATGGCCGGAATGGATCCGCAACACCCTGTGTACCCTTTGTGGGACGCGGTGACCACCTGGTATTCGTGCTCTCCGCAGGGCCCATGGACGAACAAGACAACGGTCTACACCGCGCCAGAAGCGGGCGCGAACGGATGCAAGATCGGCACCCTCGTCACCTACAATGCCAAGGCCCACACGGAATTTACCGATACGAGCGGCATTCTGATGTCTTACAACGTGAACGCGAACACCTCTACCGACTTGGTCTGTGCGGATGACTACAAGCCCAGATTCATCCGAGTCCAAATTCCCGGCGTGACGGAGGCAAAATAGCTGGTGGTGTCATCCTGAGCGAAGCCGTTTTTCAGGCAGAGCGAAGGATCTCTCCGACTCTGATGTGCCCGGAAATCCTGAACTCTTTTTGCATATAATCTTCCTGCGATGCCTGCCCCGAAAGACGTCGAAAAAAAGATAGAGGCGCTGCGCGAAAAGATTCGCCACCACGAACACCTCTATTACGTCCTCGATAATCCCGAAATCAGCGACGCGGAATTCGACAAGCTGATGCAACAACTGAAGAGTCTGGAAGCCGAGCACCCGTCGCTCGTCACGCCGGACTCCCCATCGCAGCGTGTTGGAGGCAAGCCGCGCGAGGGATTCGTCAAGGTCCCGCACTCCTCCCCAATGCTGTCGCTCGACAATACCTACAACGAGGAAGAACTGCGCGACTGGGAACGGCGCGTCCACGAACTCACCGGCCGCAGCGATGTGGACTACGTCTGCGAACTGAAACTCGACGGTATGTCGCTGGCGCTGATCTACGAAGACGGCAAGCTGGTGCGCGGCGTAACTCGCGGCGATGGATCGATTGGCGAAGACGTCACACTCAACGTGCGCACCGTGCGCTCGGTTCCGTTATCGATCCCGAAAGAGCGTCTGAAGAAAGCGGGCATTCCGGTTGACTTTGAAGTGCGTGGCGAGTTGCTGATGCCCACCGCATCGTTCAAGAGAATCAACGAGGAACGCGAAAAGAACGGGCTGCCGACATTCGCGAACCCCCGCAATTTCACTGCGGGAACGGTCCGCCAGCTGGATGCGAATGTTACGGCGGAACGGCGCATGGATTTTTTCCCCTACATCCTGCTCGAAGGCGGCCGTACGTATTTCGACCGGCACTCGAAGACACTCAGCGGGCTGGATGTGGCTGGATTCAAAGTCAACCCGAACCACAAGCTGGTTCATTCGATGGACGAAGTGTGGAAGTTCATACAGGAGTGGGAAGGAAAGCGCGATTCGCTGCCGTATGAGATTGACGGCATCGTAGTCAAAGTTGATCGTACCGGCCTGCAGGACGAACTTGGCTTCACCGGCAAAGCCCCACGTTGGGCGATCGCCTACAAGTACGCTGCCCGCGCGGGAATCACCAAGCTGGAGAACGTGCGCTGGCAGGTTGGCCGCACCGGGAAACTCACGCCCGTGGCCGAGCTGTCCCCTGTTTCCATTGGGGGCACGACCGTCCGCAATGCCACGCTGCACAACATGGATGAGATTGGGCGCCTGGGCGTGAAGATTGGCGATTGGGTCCAGGTCGAGCGCGGCGGCGACGTCATCCCCAAAGTCGCCAAGGTCATCGACGACAAGGAGCACCCTCGAGGCAAGGCAGATATCGAGGCGCCGGAGAAGTGTCCCGTGTGCGGAACGAAAGTCGTCCGCACCGAGGAAGAGGTCGACTACCGCTGCGTCAACGCCAACTGTCCAGCCAAGCTAGCTGGCACGATCCTGCATTTCGCCTCGCGTGGAGTGATGAATATTGACGGCATGGGCGATGCTCTGGTCACGCAACTCACGGAGCGAGGCCTGGTGAAGAATGTTGCCGACATCTACAAGCTGACAAAGGCCGACCTGTTGAGCCTGGAGCGCATGGGCGACAAGTCGGCGCAAAACATTCTCGACGAGGTCGAGGCCTCGAAGAAACTGCCACTGGAACGTGTGATCTACGGCCTCGGAATCCGCATGGTCGGCGAGCGCACTGCACAATTCCTGGCTGAACACTTCGGTTCGATGGAGGCACTGGAGCAGGCGAGCGTTGAAGAATTACTGAGCGTGAATGAGGTGGGTCCGCGCATCGCCGAAAGCATCGTAGAGTTCTTCAGCATCCCGGCAAACCGCAAGCTGGTAGAGCGTCTCGGCGAGGCCGGCCTTGCATTCAAAGGCAAGAAAAAGGAACGCGGCACAAAACTCGCAGGTAAGACATTCGTCCTGACGGGCACGCTGCCCAAGTACTCACGGGACGAAGCGAAGAAGATGATTGAGGATGCAGGCGGCAAGGTAACCGGCTCGGTCAGCAAGAAAACAGACTACGTGGTGGCCGGAGCGGATGCGGGGTCGAAGCTGGATAAAGCGAAGGAGTTCGGTGTTGCAGTGATTGGCGAGAAGGAGATGGAGGATCTGACTCGCTGATCACTAGATGTGGTTCATCACTTCCCGCATCCTCGCCCAAGTCACATCCAGCGTCTCCGGCAGCACCCGCGTCTCCCCGATTACCGACACGAAATTCGCATCCGCCACCCACCGTGGCAGCACATGCATGTGAATGTGCCCAGCAATTCCCGCTCCCGCCGCCTTGCCAATATTCATCCCCAAATTGATGCCGTCCGGCCGGTACAGTTCGCGCAGCACCGACTCCATCCGCTGCGAAAGCGCCATCATTTCCTGAGCAGCTTCCACCGGCAGCCTGCGCAACTCGTCCAAATGCGCATAAGGCACAATCATCACGTGGCCGGGCGTATACGGATAAGCATTGAGGATGACGAAGCAATGTTCACCGCGATAGACGATGTGCACCTTGGCATCATCTTCCTTGGGGGCATCGCAGAACACGCACCCAGCGGTCTTTTCCGTGGAGGAGACATAGGCATAGCGCCACGGGGTCCAGAGGTAATCCATAGCAGGGCAGGTTAGCAGATACGCGGGTCGGTGCAAAACTATGGCTGTTTTGCGCTGTCGACTCCGACGGCCAGACGCCCTCGGTACAGCCGGCAGAATGCCGGCGCTACGCCGTGTTCCGGGACCGTAACGCTGCAACCTGGCTGTAACATTCGGGCCATTTGCGTTTGACACTGTTCGCGCGCGATTGCTATAGTCGAAGAGTTCCCATTGGACGCGGGTTCTCTGTATAACGTCCGACAGCTGGGATTGTCCAAGCTCACTCGCCAGGGTGGGCCCACCACAACCAAACGACTCGTCCAGCAGTCCGCAAAGCAGGCCCCCGCATCCCGTCATCAGAGAGGCATAACCTTGTTCGACGAGACCACCGCCCACAACTCCGAATCCAACTCCGCTGTCGTAACTGAAGAACCGACGACAGAGCAGCAACACCAGCCCGAACAGATTCAGGCTGCCGCCTCCACCGACCATTCCACCGAGACGCATCCGGACTCCGCTGCGGATTCTGCTAGCGAGTCCGCTAGCGACGAAAAGAACGCTGCCACCGAAGACTTCGCCTCCGTGCTGGAGAATTTCACTACGGAAGCCGAAGAGGCCGTGAGTGAAGACCGCGTCATCAAAGGCACGGTGCTGAAGCTGACCGGCACGCACGTGGTCGTCGACATCGGTGCCAAGTCGGAAGGAATGCTGCCGCTGGCGGAGGTCCTCGATCACGAGGGCAAGCCGAAGTTCAAGCCCGGCGACGAGATCGATGTGATGCGCGACAAGGGCCCGGCGGAGGAAGGCTACATCAACCTCTCGCACCAGAAGGCGCAGCGCATTCACGCGTGGGAAGAAATCGAGAAGGCGTACACCGAAAAGAAGCCCATCAAAGCTGTCGTGATTGACCGCATCAAGGGCGGCTTGACTGTCGACATTCTCGGCGCCCACGCGTTTCTGCCCGGCTCGCAAGTCGACCTGCGGCCTATCCGCAATCTCGATGGAATGAAGGGCCAGACGCTCGAAGTTGCCGTCATTAAGATGAATAAGAAGCGCGGCAACATCGTTGTCTCGCGCAAGGATTTGCTCGAAGGTGAGCAGAACGAAAAGCGCTCCAAGACGCTCGAGCACCTCGAAGAAGGTTCAGTTCTTACCGGCGTGGTCAAGAACCTGACCGAGTACGGAGCATTCGTGGATCTCGGCGGGCTCGATGGCCTGCTGCACATCACCGACATGTCATGGGGACGCCTTACGCACCCCAAAGATCTTGTCAACGTCGGCGATCAGATTCAGGTGAAAGTCCTGAAGTACGACAAAGACAAGCAGCGGGTGTCGTTGGGATTCAAACAGCTCACGCCCGACCCGTGGCTCGATGCCGAACATCGTTATCCCGAGGGCGCACACGTTGCCGGACGCGTCATCAGCGTGACCGACTACGGCGCGTTCGTAGAACTCGAGCAGGGAATCGAAGGCCTCGTCCACGTCAGCGAAATGACCTGGTCGAAGCGCATGAAGCATCCGTCGAAGCTGGTCAACGTCGGCGATCAGGTGGAGTGCGTGGTGCTCAACGTGAATCCGACCGAGCGCCGCATTTCGCTCGGAATGCGCCAACTGGCGGCCAATCCGTGGGATTCGCTCCACGAGAAGTTCCCAGTCGGCATGACCGTTGAAGGACGCGTGCGCAACCTGACTGACTTCGGCGCCTTCATCGAAATCGAAGACGGCATCGACGGCCTGGTCCACGTCAGCAACCTGAGCTGGACCAAGCGCGTGAAGCATCCCTCGGAAGTGCTGAAGAAGGGTGACCGCGTGAAGGCTGTTGTGCTGGCAATCGAACCGGACAAGCGGCGTTTGTCGCTCGGCGTGAAGCAGCTTCAGCCCGACGTTTGGGAGTCCTTCTTCCAGACGCATCACATCGGCGATGTGGTTCACGGCAAGGTCCTGCGCGTAGCCGCATTCGGCGCATTCGTCGAGATCGCGGAGGGCGTGGAAGGCCTGTGCCACAAGTCAGAAGCCGCCGACGAAAACGGCCAGCCGCTTCATCTGGAGCCGGGCCTCGAGCACGACTTCAAGATCATCAAGATGAATCCGGAAGAGAAGAAAGTCGGACTCAGCATCCGCGCCGTGGGCGAAGAAGCCTCGCGCTCGGAAGTGGAAGCCTACAAACAGCCCGTCTCCAGCACCAGTTCGACCATCGGCGAGCTGATCTCCTGGAAACGCGCCAGCAACGAAAATAATTAACCACTCGACGTCTGTCATCCTGAGCGAAGTAGCAGGATCCCTACCTTAATAAATAGACCCGGCCTAGCAAGGAATTTCTGCGACGCGGCCGATCCCGTTTGGCCCCTCCCGCCGCCCTGTTCTAGAATCATTCGTTTGCCTTTAGTCATCTCTTTCTATAGAGGATCACTCCATTGCCCGAAACCACGTACGACATAGCCATCATCGGCAGCGGCCCTGCCGGGTACACTGCCGCGATCCGCGCCGGCCAATATGGCCTGAAAACCGCGCTCATCGAAAAAGACGGATTCCTCGGCGGCACTTGCCTGCACGTAGGCTGCATCCCGACCAAAGCGCTGCTCTTCAACGCCGAACTCTGGGACCACCTGAAAGAAGCGAAAGAATTCGGCATCGAAGGAGTAGACGCGCGCAAACTTAACTGGGCCGCCATTCAGGAGCGCAAAGGAAAGATCGTCGCCAAGCACGCCAAGGGCCTCGAATTTCTGATGAAGAAAAACAAAGTCGAGACCGTAAAAGGCTACGGCAAACTCACCGGCCCGGCGCAGAACGGCGTGTTTACCGTCGAAGTCACCAACGACAGCAAGGCGAGCCACATCAAAGCGAAGAATGTAATTTTGGCGACCGGTTCCGAAGCCCGCATGCTGCCCGGCCTCGAAGCCAACGACCGCATTCTCACCAACATCGAAATCCTGAGCCTGAAAGAACTTCCGAAGTCGATCGTGATCGTCGGTGCCGGAGCGGTCGGAGTCGAGTTCGCTTCGATCTACCGCTCGTTCGATACGGAAGTGACGATCATCGAAATGCTGCCACGCCTGGTTCCGGTGGAAGACGAAGAAGTCTCGAAAGAACTGGCACGCGTCTACCGCAAGCGCGGCATCGCCTTCCACACCAGCGCCAAAGTCGATAAGGTCGAGAAAACGAAGGCAGGCATCGCGGTCACGATTACAGTCGACGGCAAACAGCAGAAGATCGAAGCCGAAAAAATCCTGATCGCTGTAGGCCGCAAACCGCGCACGGAAAACATCGGTCTCGAACGAACTAAAATCAAGCCCGACCGCGGCTTCATCAAAACCGATTCCTGGATGCAAACGTCCGAACCAGGCGTCTACGCCGTCGGCGACATCGTCCTCGGCACGCCGCAGTTGGCCCACGTCGGAGCCATGGAAGCCCTCGTCGCCGTCGCCAAGATTGCCGGCAAGCCTGGCAAGCCAATCAATCCTGAACACATTCCGGGCGCCACGTACTGCCATCCCGAAATCGGCAGCGTCGGCCTCACCGAAACCAAAGCTCGCGAGGCGGGATACAACGTGAAGATCGGCAAGTTCCCCTTCACCGCCAACTCGCGCGCGAGCATCGTCGGCCAGCACGAAGGCTTCATCAAGATCGTTTCCGACGCCGACTACGGCGAGATTCTGGGGGTCCACATCATTGGCCCACAGGCCACAGAGTTGATCGCGGAAGCCGTGGTGGCCATGGAACTCGAAGCCACCGTCGAAGACTTGATGTGGACAATCCACGCCCATCCAACCTTGGCCGAAGCCATGCTGGATGCGGCCAATAGCGTTTACGGGATCGCGATCAACGCATGAACCGATTTGCCACGGATGATTGCGGGCGAACACAGATGGTGAACAGCGATAACGATAAGGATGCAGCCAAAGAACGCATTGTCATCCTGAGCGCGTCTTTTGCGCGAAGGATCCATGCAGCCCCTCTGTGTCCTCCGCGTCCTCTGCGGTGAAGATTTAGACTTTGATCTCAATCGTCCAACTCGGTACCGTCGACTACGCCACAGGCCTACGCCTGCAGCAGCAGCTAGTAGATCTGCGTAAAGAGGAGAAGATCGGTGACGTCCTTCTCTTGCTGGAACACTCGCCAGTAATCACGCTAGGCAGAAATGCGAAGGCTGCAAACGTCGTGGCATCCCCCGAACTCCTCGCCCATCGCGGCGTCGAACTCTTCGAATGCGACCGTGGCGGCGACGTCACCTTCCACGGTCCTGGCCAGATCGTCGGCTATCCCATCTTCGACCTACGCGGTCATGCCACGGCGGATGGCAAACGCAAGACTCTAGGCGTAATCGAATTCGTCCGCCGCCTCGAGGAAGTCCTGATCCGCACCTGCGCCGACTTCGCCATCCCCGCCAAGCGAGTGCCCGGCCTGACAGGCGTCTGGACAGATGCGGAAAGCCAAGATGCCCATGTGGAGACAGCCGCCTCGGCTGTCCGGCAAAGCGAAGCGAACCGCCCCGAGCACAGTCCCGAATCCAAACTCGCCGCAATCGGTGTCCACATCTCCCGCTTCGTCACCTCGCACGGTTTCGCCCTGAACGTAAACACCGACCTCAGCTACTTCAACCTGATCGTCCCCTGCGGCATCACGACCAAGCCCGTGACCTCGATGCAGCAAGAACTCGGCAAGCCACTCGATCTCAACACCGTCGCAGAATCCATCTCCCGCAACTTCGGTACTGTCTTCTCCAGCCAGATGCTCTGGGTCGAAACCCTCGACGCACTC